>VGKP01000031.1 GCA_016866975.1 Candidatus Pacearchaeota archaeon | reverse complement strand
TTTTTATGTCAAGGAACTTGACTAAAACTCCAGCTTTTAAGCTGGAGTTGTTCCTTGAGCATCCAAAAAACGAGCGCCTGCATCAAACTGCGGCTTTTAAGCCGCAGTGGCGCATCGTTTTTTTGATCTCCGTAAGGTTTATAAATTAATCAAGTTTATTCTATTAAGAGGGTAAAAAAGTGGTAAAAGGATCTATTGTGTTTGGAGCATTTATTTTTATATTTCTTTCAATAAGTTTGGCAGTTGCAGCCCCATCTTCTCTGCCTTTGCCTCAACAGGCAAAAGGAGACTCTTCTTTCTTTCTCAATACAAATGAAGCAATACAGTGGGAAAAAGGTACAGATACTTTCATATTGCAGCTTCAGACTATAGAACCAGAAAGGGCACTTCTTAATTTAGTCATTAATGGGGAATCCAGGCGGTTTTTTGTCAAAAAAGGTACTCCTCTCAACTTGGATGTGACTGGAGACAAACAGCCAGATGGGTCTATAACTCTCATAACTGTACTGGAGAATAAAGGAGAATTCAAAATGACCTCTGTCACTGATGTCCCTGCCCAAGCCGTACAAGGCTTAGTCCCATCACAACAACAAGCAGCAAATTCAGCAACATCGTCATCAACAGACAAGTCAGGCCAGAATTACCTATACTATATAATCGGGGCCCTGGTCTTATTAGTGATAATCTTGGCGATTTGGATAGCAAGAAGAAAGAGATTGTGACAGGGCTCAAAGACAACAATCTATAAATAACGCATTGTAACTCCTGGATTTATGGCATTGAAATTCACACATCTTGGAGATTGTCATCTAGGAGGATGGAAGCAACCAGCTCTCAGACTATTAAATTTTCAAAGTTTCCAGAGAGCAATTGACAAGAGCATCTCAGAAAAAGTTGACTTTGTGATAATCACAGGAGATCTTTTTGATGCGGCATATCCTTCTATAGAGACACTTAAGGAAGCCTTCCATGAATTCAAGAGACTTTATATCGAGAGAATACCTGTATTTCTTATAGCGGGCAGCCATGATTATTCTGCATCTGGAAAAACATTCCTTGATGTGCTTGAGAAGGCGGGCTTTTGTAGGAATGTGGCGATAAGTGAGGAACGTAATGACTCATTAATGCTTCACCCTACTCTCTATAAAAATGTAGCCTTATACGGATACCCTGGCAAGAAGACCGGTTTAGAAGTGGATGATATACAGAGAATAAAGCTCCACGATGCTCCAGGGATGTTCAAGATACTTCTTCTTCACACAGCAATAAAGGACGCAGTGGGGAATCTCCCTATCAAGGCAGTAGACCATGAGAAGTTGCCAAAAGTGGATTATCTGGCTCTCTCACATCTTCATGTTCTCTATAATCGTCAAAATAGAGTGTATTCCGGCCCAACATTCCCTAATTCATTGTTGGAGCTTGAAGAGCTTAGAGCAGGATACTTCTGCATATTTGAAAATGGCAAAATAAGAAGGGAAGAGATAAAGATAAAGGAAGTATTGTCTGTAAACTGCGTAATAGATGATGCAAGAGAAGCGGCATCTAAAATAGTCTCAAGTCTCGATAAAGAGCACTTAAGAGATAAGATATTAATCTTGAAGCTTTCTGGGATAATTCAGAAAGGCAAAATATCAGACATAGACTTCAAGATTATAGATGAATATGTCAGGAAGAGGGAAGTATTTGCCTTTATCAAAA
>VGKP01000030.1 GCA_016866975.1 Candidatus Pacearchaeota archaeon | reverse complement strand
TGAACACCTTGTGGGCAGACTTATTTAACTCGTTTTCTTCCATGCATCAGCGAAGTTCTAAGCGTTTATATTTTTGCTGGACGCTTTATCCCCGTGGCAAGACCACGGAGTATTAACCAAAAATAAAAACTTGCCGACGAAAACTATCGAATTTTTCACTTTAACAACCCTTTTTATTGAATACATATAATTAAGTAAGGTATTTAAACCTTTTTCTTATCGTCGCAATTCGTGCCAAGTCTGAAAATCTCTCAAATAAGGCAAGGCGCAACCTTTTTAAATCACTTTTTTCTGTTGATGATATGTTCTATCTTGTAGAAGTGGAAGACCACATACGCGTGGAGCCAAGGCACTTTGGTCTGCCAACAAAAGAAGCAGTAGAAAGACAACTTAAGGAAAGCTATGTAAACAGTATCACAAAGGATCTCGGATTTGTGATAAGCGTAGTCTCAGTAGACAGTGTAGACGACGGCGTCATAATTCCCGGGGACGGCTCGCCATTCTATCGCTCGACCTTCAAGCTGCTTATATGGAAACCAGAATTGCACGAGCTTGTCTATGGGACAATAGTTGAGATAGCTAATTTTGGAGCATTCATGCAGATTGGCCCGGCTCAGGGGATGATCCACATTTCACAGACAATGGAAGATTATGTATCGGTAAGCAAGACCGGCACTCTTTCCGGAAAAATGAGCAAGAGAATTATTTCTAAGGGTGATGAATGCCTGGCGAGGATAGTTGCCATAAGCTACAAGTCAGGCGAACCAAAGATAGGCCTGACTATGAGACAGCCAGGGCTTGGAAAACTAGAATGGATGAAAGAGGATAAGAGAAAGAAAGATGGCGCCGCCAAGGTTGCTGCGAAAAAAGCTGAAAAATCTGATAAGAAAGGAGGCAAGAAATAATGGCACTCAAAGTTTGTAAAAACTGCAAAAAGATTTTAGAGGGAACAAACAAATGCCCAGAATGCGACTCAGAAGAGATAGGAGAATCTTTCAAGGGAAAGATATCTGTGCTTAACCCTGAGCAGTCTGAAGTTGCAAAAAATCTTAAATTGTCTAAAAAAGGCCTTTATGCCTTGAGGATAGGATGACTCTTAATCAGTTCAAAAATTCGATATTGAAGAGGATAGAGATAGAATACATAGTCGAAGCACCTCAGAATCCAGGATTTCAGAAAGCAACAGAGATGGTATCCGATAAGCTTAAAGCCCCCTCGGAGAATATAGCTATTAAAGCAGTAAGAGGAAATTTTGGAAAGAATCAGTTCTTGATTGAAGCATTTGTATATGAATCTGCATCTGACAAGGAAAGGATAGAGCCAAAGAAGAAAGAAAAGAAGAAAGTGGAGGGCCAATAACATGTCTGAGAGAGGAGGAGGCACACAGAAAGCAGGAGAGGGAAAGAAGCCTCACAAGAACAAGCCAACAAGCAAGAAATATGAGATGTTCACTATAGAAGGAGGCAAGATTAAGAGAAGCACACATTGTCCAAGATGTGGCCCAGGAATATTCCTTGCGACCCATAAGGGAAGAGTAACTTGTGGAAAATGCAAGTACACTGAATTCTCAAATAAGTGATTATTTATTCTGATTAGGTTCAGAGGAATATTGTATGTAAAAAGATGCCCTGCCTATTTGCTTTCCTTCTGCAACACATTCAACAACATACATTCTCTTTCCATCTATAAACTCTTTTGCAGGTATCATTCTGACTGGAGAATGGATTTTCCTGCCTTCTAAAGTGTCAACATATACTGGGGGATCAGTTACTTCTATTTCCCCATCACCTTTCTCCAATATCGACTTCTTGAATTCTACACTATTGAAAGACCA
>VGKP01000029.1 GCA_016866975.1 Candidatus Pacearchaeota archaeon | reverse complement strand
ATATGCATACAGAATCAAAAAAACGATGCGCCACCTCGGCTTAAAAGCCGCAGTTTGATGCAGGCGCTCGTTTTTTGGATGCTCAAGGAACAACTCCAGCTTAAAAGCTGGAGTTTTAGTCAAGTTCCTTGACATAACAGGATTACTCTCAGTTATTATGGGTGCTATTTTTATTTTTCTTCCACTTATTATTTTTACCAATATCCTTCTGGCAATAGGATTTTTTTATGTTAGTAAAAAGAAAGAAAGGCAAAACATCTGGTCAAAAAGTTCACTTATTGTTGAAATAATTACAATAGGGATAGTTATAGTTTCATGGATAGGAGGAATAATTCTAGTAAAGGGTGAGGGCATGCTAGGAATACTTTATATCGTTCTTGACACGCTATTATATGGCGGAATTTTTGCATTGCTGCTGCTCATAATCGGACTCTTTGAAAGAAAGGCTTCAAGCTGATAAGACTGCCAATGTATGCAGTTCTATCCTGCCCAATGTCCTCTAGTAAATAGATAGGCAAAATATGCTGATAATATTGTAAACACAATTATGATTGTCCAGTTAACAATTTTATTTTTCTCTCCCCATTGTCCAAGCAATATGAAAGAAGGAAAAGATAGTAAAAGATATCTAGTAAGAGATTCCGTTCCTCCTCCTATTAACGGCACCGTCCATGCAAATAACGAGTATATGAAATACTCTCTGGGCAATCTTTTATACATAAGCACCAATAATACCAGGAAAAAAATCCCGAATGACAAGTCTATTATTGAATACGAGTATGTATGGAATTGAGGATTTTCTATATACTTCAGAATTGTAGGCAACAGCGGTATCCTTGGTCCCTTCCCCCAACCCTCTGCCTGATCATTGTATGATGCAAAAAAATCTCCTGTAAGTGAAAATAGGTATAGATAGAACAAGACCAATGAGACTGGCAGGAGAGCAATATAAAATACTTTTTTATCTGTTTTTTTTAACAAGAATCCTCTATTTCTGTAATACATATAGGCCAGAGGAAATACCAGGAATATACCTTGTATTCTTGTAAGTGTCACGAAAGCACCAAATATGCCTGCCAAGGCCCATTTTTCCTTTTGTGCATATATAAATGATAATGCGACAAACATCAAAAATAAAGCTTCAGTATATAGTACTGAAAGAAAGAAAGCTCCGGGAAATATCAGAAGATAGGTTACACTCTTTTTCGCCACAGCATTTCCAAAACCATCTTTTATTAATATATATAATAAGACTACCGCCAAGGCTCCAGCAACCCATGAAATGACTAGGCCCGCAACAACAATATTTAATCCAAATATGCTAAGTATCCATATTGTAAAAGGATACATGGGATAGAATCCATGATCTAGCATCAAGTTGCTTCCTTGGCTATAACCTTCAGCTGCAATATGCAAGTACCACTGTCCATCATATAATGCCAGTCTCTCAAGAAATGTATCTTGATTATTAAAGATATAACCTACCATATAGTAATCAGGGCGCACATTAGGGAACGAGAACATCACTGCCAGAAAAAGTATCTTCATCAAAATGAATATAAGTATCAGATAGCTTATACTTCGAATAGTTTCAGATTTCATTTTTTATCTTCTTCTTTGTCTTCTATTTCTTTTGGCTCTTCAGCTTTCTTCGTATTACTTTTTGCAACTTTATTTTTACCTTTGCTCTTTGTCTTAATAAGATTTACTGTCCATCCCTCTTTGAGAACAGGCACTTCTTTCTTCACCAATGACTGTATCTCTTTCTCGCTCAACTTCAAGGGGCTGTGCAATAGCGGCCTGAACTCTATGAAGTAGGGGTTGTCCTTGTTTATCCCTGCGCCCTCAACCATCCCTATTCCGACAGGCATCTTGGATATCAGCTGGCTTATATTTGCTCCATGTCTTTCTCTTACTCTCTTTATGTCTCCTTCATATCTCGAATGCATCTGTATCTCTGTCCCTATATTTCCACGGATAATTCCTTTAAAGTCCGTCAGTACTTGCGATATCATAAGCAATCCAACTCCCCACTTCCTGAATTCTCTCACTGCCTGCTCAAGTTTCGTGTATGCTTTCCTCCCGCCATATTTAGGAAGCAATCTGTGGACTTCATCCAATACTACAAGAGACCTCAATCCTCCTGTTTCAGGCAGTTTGGCCCGATATATCTGTTCAAGTGTAGACTCTACAAATGCATCTGCCTTTGCAGGAGTCAGCCCATCAAGCCTCACTATAGTCATGCCTTTTTGGTTAATGTAATGTATAATGTCCAGATTGAGGCAGCTATCGTCTATCTGCAGCACTCTCGTCTGGAATGCCATGCCTGTCTTTATTCCAAATTTCTTATACTTCTCTCT
>VGKP01000028.1 GCA_016866975.1 Candidatus Pacearchaeota archaeon | reverse complement strand
AAGTTCATAGAGAGCCTGAAGAAAAAGAAATCCAAAAAAAGGAGGTCGAGATAAATGGCATATCAAAGATATATAACTATTAAGGGAAAGAGGTATGGGCCTTACACTTATCATAGCAAAAGGGTAAGAGGAAAGCCAAAGACAATATATATCCGAAAAGACAAAAAGGAAGATATTATCGAGACAAAAGATGATGTGCCTCAATCAACGAACAAGGAATCTTTATTTAGTTACTTGTTCCTGAGGATAAAAGCGTTATCCAATTCTGGGGCACTAGCTAATAAGGCTCTGCCTTTCTTTGCAGGACTTGCCTTAGGTCTTATAGTGCTTACAATTGTATTCTTCTCAGCAGGGATAACTGGAAATGCATCTCTTCAGGCTGGATCAGATTATACTGATGGAAGCCCATTTGATGGAACATTCCATATATCTACTGAGATAAATTCAGAGAGCACTGAGTATTTGGTTTTGACAAACAATGAAGGTTTCATAATGCCAGTCAAAATAAGCGTTGATGAAAATATATCAAGATATATCTTTATAGAAGAAAGTGTAAAGATACCACCTTATAGTTCAGTTCATGTCCAGCTAGATATAAAACCTGAGGGAGAAGGAGTATTTTCAGGAAGATTACATTTAAGCAGCGAGAGTGAGAACATTACAGTTCCTCTCGTATTGGCAGTAAAGAGCAGTAAGGAACAATATCTGGAGATTACTGCGAGCGCAGAAAAAAGAGAAGTTGAACAAGGCGAATATCTCGATTTCAATATTTTTATCTCAAATCTTGGGCAGATGACGAGATACAATGCGGCTCTAAGTTTCGACCTACTAAATGCTAGGACAAATGAGAGTGTTCTTCAACAAGGAGAATCTGTTGTTGTTGAGTCATCTTTGTCTCTTTCTAGAAGAATTCAGGTACCTTCGGGAATATCTTCAGGAGAGTATATATTTGATGTTAGCGCATCTTATGAAAATATAACTAGGCATTCGTTAGTGCCAATACATATTGGATCTAGACCATCTACAATCGTACTCTTTGTCAGAGATTATTTTGTACTCATACTGCTCATCCTGTTCGTAATCACCGGCACTTCTGTTGCAACCTATTACTTTGTGTTTGTGAGAAGGAAGCAGTTCATAAAGAAAATGGCTGAGCTACAGAAGAATAGCATATATCCGTTCCCCGACTTTGATTCTTTACCTCAGAGCAAGTATGCATATGTTGGAATTGTTGCGGATACCGAAGAGAAAGTTTTCTTTGATACTGCGCAACTCACGAGACATACATTAATAGCTGGAGGGACGGGAAGCGGGAAGACAGTCTCAGGGATGGTGCTGGTAGAAGAACTTATCAAAAGAGGAGCAAGTGTTCTGGTACTTGATCCAGTAGGGCAGTGGACAGGGTTCGTCAAATCAAATGAAGATAAGATCATGAGAGAGAAGTATAAGAAATTTGGAATAAAGACAGGCATGGCATTCCAGACGAGAG
Organism: Candidatus Pacearchaeota archaeon; assembly: GCA_016866975.1. Taxonomy (GTDB): domain Archaea; phylum Nanobdellota; class Nanobdellia; order Pacearchaeales; family GW2011-AR1; genus VGKP01. Next base: position 2,064 of record VGKP01000028.1, on the reverse strand, counting down.
TGCTGCAGATAGACGATAGCTGCCTCAATCTGGACATTATACATTACATTAACCAAAAAGGCCTGACTATAGTGAGGCTTGATGGGCTGACTCCTGCAAAGGCAGATGCATTTGTAGAATCTACACTTGAGCAGATATACCGGGCCAAGCTGCCTGAAACAGGAGGATTGAGATCTCTTGTAGTATTGGATGAAGTCCACAGATTGCTTCCAAAGTATGGGGGAAGGAAAGCATACACGAAACTTGAGCAGGCAGTGAGAGAATTCAGGAAGTGGGGAGTTGGATTACTGATGATATCGCAAGTACTGACGGACTTTAAAGGAGCTATCCGTGGAAATATAGGGACAGAGATACAGATGCATTCGAGATATGAAGGGGACATAAAGAGAGTAAGAGAAAGACACGGGGCTGACATAAGCAAGCTGATATCCAAGATGCCTGTCGGAATAGGGATGGTTGAGGGCGCAGGAATAAACAAAGGCAACCCATACTTCATAGAGTTCAGGCCGCTATTACACAGCCCATTGAAGTTGAGCGAGAGAGATATACAGTCATTGGTGAAGAAGGAGAAAGCGGTGGTGCGCACGGGTAGTACTCCGGAACAGAAAGATACTTCCTCTCCTGTGGAGAAGAAAAAGCCAGACCCTAGCAAGTTCATAGAGAGCCTGAAGAAAAAGAAATCCAAAAAAAGGAGGTCGAGATAAATGGCATATCAAAGATATATAACTATTAAGGGAAAGAGGTATGGGCCGTATTACTACGAAAATTCAAGAAAGAATGGGCAAGTTGTAACGCGCTATCTTGGGAAAGAACTCCCAATTGGCGTAGGACAAAATGAGCAAAAAAATCAGAAAATCTTTTCACATGCTCCTGCATTTATTACAGCATTCATAGGACTTGGAATATTATTTTTAATTGGCTTACTTACTTTTTCTCCTACTGGAAATGTCTCATTGGAAATGGCAGGGACATTTGATGCAGGACAGCCCATCTCAGGAAATCTAAGCATACACATACAGTCTGGGGAGTTGCTTCCTGCAGATACTAGCGTTATCGTATCTCTTGGCAGCCAGACAAAGTCAATACCATTATCACAACTTGTATCAGATCCTACTATCTCTGGAGAATTTTATGTCTCAAATGCTCCTTTGGAAGGAGAAGGCCAGGGATACGGTCCTATTGGGACAAGGACAGTCTATCCTGCTGTTAGTTTCCAGGTAGAAGTCATAAAAGAAGTATCTGAATCAAGAGGAAGGTCTGAAGAAAGTCAAGGAAAGGATGAAAAGAAAGAAGACAAGAAAGAAGATAAAGCAGAAGGCAGAAGTAATATGACTGAGGATTCTAATTTGCCTGTCGAAAGCACTCCTGCACCTAAGGAAGAATCTCATGATAAAGATAAAGAAGATGAAGGGAAATTAGAGGAAAAGAAAGAGGAAAAGAAAGAGGAAAAGAAAGAAGATAAAGCAGAAGGCGTATCTTTGACAGCCAATGCAGTCCTTGATGTACAAGAATCGCGAAATGTGCTGTCTGGGACAGCATCAAAAGATAGGGAATTCAGAGTATCTGTTGGCCCTAATGAAAAAGTAGAGATTGTCAAAGGAAGCGTCAAAAGTGGTGACAAGCAACTGAGTGAAGAGATTTTAGGAATTAAAGTTGAGAATAGGGAGGCAATCATATCTACCGATTATTCAGAAAGTGAAGAAGGCTTTGGAGAAGGATATAAAGGAAGTGAAAGACTTACACTCAAAGTAGACCTTTCAAAATTAAGCATTTTAGCAGAATCAGGGATACTTAATGTAAGCCTTGTGAGTCAAGATAAGAAATTATTAAGCATCACAAGGGAAATTGTAGCGCGGAACATTGCTCAGAACAGAAGCGATTCCAATATAACTCAAGAGCCCAATAGCACATTTGTATTATCCTCTAATCAAACTCTTCCAGGAAATGTAAGCGTAAAGACTCTTAGAAAAGGCATTCGTCTAGGAGAGAAAGTCAAATGGACAAAGAACGTGACATTAAGTGAGATAGGAAATTTCACAATTGAACTCCCCAAGGAAGCTGAGA
>VGKP01000027.1 GCA_016866975.1 Candidatus Pacearchaeota archaeon | reverse complement strand
GATTGGATTTATCTCTCCCTGGTTTTCTTGTCTTCAGTTTTTATAGACTTGGATCATTATATCTGCGGCGCGATGAGGACAAGGACATTGCACTTTGGCCAGATATTAGATTATCATAAGAAGATGGGTAAGATACAGAAGACTGAAAGGGACAATGGCATTAGAAAGAGAGGGGATTTCCATCTCTTTCACACTATAGAATTCCATATTCTTGTGGCTTCGATAGGCCTTTTCTGGATACCCTTCTTCTATATATTTATCGGTCTTGTCTTTCATTCCCTTTTGGACCTTTTTTATCTAATGAATAAGAATTATGTTTATAGAAGAGAATATTTCTTTTTTAGATGGGTCTCTAAAAGATTTGAGTTCTAGACAAAGCTCGCCACTCCCTTAGCAAGTAATAAGAAAGCTGGGGACCAAAGCAATATGGTGGGCAATGCTATTATCAGGGAAAGGAACAAGAATATTGCTGAGAAGACATCTACTATGCTAAGCAGATCGCCTCCAAATATGAACATGCCTTTGATGAAAAGCAGCCCTCCACAGAACATTATATAACTGGGCAATACATTCATCCCAAATGTCAGCATAAGAAATGCAACGGCGCTTGCCAGATCTATACCTCCCAGGATTTTTAATGCTAACATTCAGACACCATCTATAAAGGGTAAATAAGGTTTATGGTTGTCAAATGGATTACATTATCCCAACCTTTAAAAACATCTCTGCATGGCATAACTTATGGATAAGCCTTTGCTCAGCGTCATTGTGCCTATGTACAATGAAGAAGGAAATGCTCAGAAATTATTTGAAGAGATAAAAACATCTCTGCTAAAAATGATTAAACAAGGAACATTGGGGGACTATGAGATCATTTTTGTCAACGATGGGAGCAGGGACGGCACACAAGATGTTCTGGATCAGATTAAGAAGAAAGAAAAAAATAAGTTTCATTTCATAAATTTCAGGAAGAATTTTGGTCAGACTCCAGCATTAAAGGCCGGATTCTCTCTCGTAAGAGGAGATTTTATAATCACTATGGATGGTGATCTACAGAATGACCCAGCAGACATACCAAGATTATATGATAAATTACTAGAAGGGTTTGATGTGGTTTCTGGTTGGCGTTTTAATAGGAAAGATGCCTTGGGAAAGAAATTTTCCTCAAGACTTATGAACGCTCTTCGCAAGAGAATGTTGAAAGATGACCTGCATGATTACGGATGTTCTCTTAAGATTTATAGGAAAGAATGTATAAAAGATCTTCAATTGTTTGGAGAATCGCATAGGTATATTACAGCATATTTATCTATAAAGGGCTATAAGATTGGAGAGATAAAAGTCAATCATCGTCCAAGGCTTAGTGGTAGGACAAAATATGGATTTGGAAGAGCGATTAATGGCGTCTTGGATCTTTTTTATCTTAAATTCTGGTCTACCTTTTCAGATAGACCATTACACTTCTTCGGTCGCTTGGGTATTTACCAGTGGATACTGGCAGTCTTTATCGGTATAGAGCAGATAATTAAAGCTTTGATTGTAAGAGAGCTGACCTTCGGACCATTACTCGCTCTTGGATCGATGTTAGTCATTACAGGACTTTTATTCATAATATTTGGATTTCTTTCAGAGATGATATCCAGAAGCTATTTCAAGAATGAAACGGTGTACTCCATAAAGAGTATTCAATAACCATGTGCGGGATACTTGGATTTAATTGGGAAGAACCTTCATTGCTTAAGAAGGGCCTTCAGGCTATAGAACACAGAGGCCCAGATGCTATAGGCACATACCTATCAAGAGGTATGTCTTTAGGCCATAGGAGACTTAGCATAATAGATTTATCTAGAGCCGGTAAACAACCAATGACAAACGAGAAAGGAGATGTGTGGATCGTATTTAATGGAGAGATATACAATTTCAAGGAATTGAAAGACAATCTAAAAGGCAATCACTCTTTCCATTCAGGGACTGATACTGAATTATTGATCCATCTATACGAGGAAGAAGGCACTAAGATGGTCAATAAGCTTGAAGGCATGTTTGCTTTCTGCATATATGACGAGCGGAAGAAGATACTTTTCCTCGCAAGAGATAAGGCAGGTATAAAACCTCTTTATTATCATAAATTTGGGAAGAGATTTATTTTTTCTTCAGAAATCAAGGCAATACTGGAAGACAATATTGATAGAAAAGTCAATCTTTCTGCTCTCAATACTTACCTGATGTTCAGGGCAAATACTTCCCATGAGACATTTTTCAAGGATATATTTAAGTTAGAAGCAGGGACATATGCAGTTTATGATTTAAAGATAAATTCTCTTAATATAAGCAAGTATTGGGACTACAAACCAAAGCCTTCAGATCTTACATTCCAGGATTCTGTGAAGGAATTAAGGGGACTTTTGGAGGAGTCAGTCAGAGGCCAACTGATGTCAGACGTGCCATATGGGATGTATCTTTCAGGAGGTATAGACTCTGGGACAATAGCCTCTCTAGTTCGAAAATATGCCACTCAGAAGCTTAGGAGTTTCTCAGTAGGCTTTGCAGAGGAGGAGCATAGCGAGGTCAAAGAAGCAAGATATTTAGCAGAGAACATAGGATCCGAGCACAGAGAATTGATACTAGATTCAAGTTCAGTAAAGCACATGCCAGATGTAATTGTCCAAGGTGACGAACCCATGGCAGATCCAACCGCTCTGCCAGTATATCTTCTATCAAAGATGGCTAAGAAACATTGCACCGTTATCCTTACAGGAGAAGGAGCCGACGAGCTTTTTGGAGGGTACCCCCAATACAGGTTTATGCAGCTTCATCAGAAAATTTTAAGCCCTCTTCCAGATACAATAAGGAAGGCAGGAGTAGGATTTGTGAAATCTCTGCCACTTCCAGTTCTTAAAAAAGGTTTTTCATTTGCTTCTGCATTGGGGCAAAAAGGTAAAGAAAGGTTCGGAAAATTTGCCCATGCTAAGACTTTTGCCGAAAGATACTTGCAGCAAGTTGCAATCATAAATGAAGAAGAGCAGAAAGAGCTTCTAAATAAAGATATAAATATTTATGAAACTTACCAACAAAGATATTTCATGGATACGGGTAGTAAAAATCTAATCGGTTCATGCCAGAGGATTGATTTTAAGGAAAGCATGGTTGATGACTTGTTGATGAAGCTTGATAAGAACACTATGGCATTCAGCATAGAAGGGAGAGTGCCATTTTTAGATGGAAGGATAATGGACTTGAGCGCCAGGATATCTGACGAGTTTAAGATGTCTGGGGGTAAGAACAAGTTGATTTTGCGCACGGCAGTAAAAGACCTTTTGCCAAAAAAGACTTTGCAGAGGAAAAAGAGACATTTCTTTGTACCTATAGATGATTGGCTGCAAAAAGAATTCATAGGATTACGAGAAGACCTTCTTTCAAGAAGTTTTCTTGAGAAACAAGGCATTTTCAATCCAGCATCAGCGAATAAGATGATATCTGGTCTAAGGGATTCTCGTCTCTACTATTCCAGGCAATTATGGTCTCTGCTAGTATTTCAGATATGGTACAAAAGTTATATTCAAAATGAAAAAATCAAGACATGATACACTAGAAGCTGGAAAAAGCGGATCTACAGAACGGTTCGGCTACGAGTGGGACACATATTCAGATATTATTCCAGAATATGAGGGCCAATTTTTGAAATGGGTCTACCCATTGGGAAAAAATGACTTTAAAGGAAAGAAGATTCTGGATGGAGGCTGCGGCATAGGGAGGAATTCTTTTTGGCCATTGAAATATGGTGCTAAGAAAGCTCTTGCCTTCGATTATGATCCACGAACAGTTGAGGCAGCCAAGAAAAATCTATCTCAATTTAATGAAGCCAAAGTAAGGTGGGGATCCATTTACGAGATACCTGAAAAAGGACAATTTGACATCTCGTTTTCTGTAGGTGTGATACATCATCTTGCAGACCCTAGGAAAGCTGTGTCTGAGCTCGCCAAAGCAACTAAGAAAGGAGGGAAGGTTCTTATTTGGGTTTATGGGTATGAAGGCAATGAATGGATTGTCAGGTACATCAACCCTATACGAAAGATAACCTCAAAGTTGCCTCTCAAGTTCGTTCACATTTTATCTTATTGCTTATCTATCCCTCTATATTCCTATGTTAAACTTTTCTCACCCAAACACCCATATCTAAACCAACTATCAAGATTCAGGTTATGGCATACACATAGTATTGTTTTTGACCAATTGATCCCAAGGATAGCCAATTACTGGAAAAGGGACGAAGCCAGAGGGTTATTTGAAAATCAGGGACTTAAAGATATCAATGTGTACAGGGTTAATGGAAATTCCTGGACAGTAATAGGGACAAAGAAATGATAAAATATTTAGAGCAACATTCAAAGAAGTTTGTTTGTATAGTAGTGCTCATTCTTTTGATGGTTACCTGCCTCACAACTTACTATGGCTCAACGGACATCGGAGATTACTCAGATACAGCAAAGTTTTTCGCAGGGGATTATTCAGCAAAAATAAGGTCTTCACATTCTTATTTATTCGGATATATTCATGCACCTTTTATAGGTTTATTCGATAATTATTTCGCATTCAAGATTTCAAGTTTGTTTTTTTTGCTTATTCTAATCTGGTCTATGTACTTGATATCTCATCATGATAAAAAAGTATTGTGGCTTGGATTATTGTCCCCAATCATTTGGTACATGGCCCCTTGGATCAATCCAATCCAATTAGCTACAATTTTTCTATTATGGTCATGGCATAACATAACGATTTATCAAAGAGATGGAGAAATAAAAAACCTTATCTATTCTGGAGTATTGATAGGTCTGGGATGGGCTTTTTGGGATACTATCTTATATTTTGGCGTTATTCTTGGACTCTGCTTTTTATTGGATAAGAAGGTATGGCACGGTGGAATTTATTTGACCGCTATCATAATAGGCTTATTGCCAAGGCTGGTTCTCGATCAATACTTATTTAACTTTGCTTTTTTCACTACCATAAAGACTTTCCTTTCTGGTTTTGCAAATCTATTTGGGGGAATATATGAGAAAGAATATGGTCATAGTCCAAGGACACTTTCCATTTTGTTACCATTTTTGATTTCAATACCGTTGGTATTTTGGACAATGTTTTCTTCAAGATTTAAAGAGAATAAGAGGACTATGATTTTTCTCACTACATCTTTAATATTGTTATTGGCCAATCCTCAGATAAGGTATGTGCTTGCCCTTGCTCCAATAATGATTTTAGTGTCTACACCTTATTTAGAGAAGAGACAATTTAGATTCTTTCTTTTAACCT
>VGKP01000026.1 GCA_016866975.1 Candidatus Pacearchaeota archaeon | reverse complement strand
GAGGCTTTTCTTCACAAAAGGGGAATTGTTCAATTCACTTCAATCACGTAAGTGTTGAAGTCCCTGAGAACTTTCAGTTCTCAGAGCCCCCAGAGGCTTCAAGTCTTTTAGGCTCGAATGACCCTAAGAAGTTCAATACTTCTTAGAGACCTATAATCAATTGAACTAGTTCAATTAGTAAGGTTTTTATTGCTAATCTATGTGCTTATTTTATGAAAGCAATCATCGATGTAAAAGTAAAAGATTTGAAGAGGGCTATTGAGTTTTATACCGAAAAGTTGGGATTATCTTTACGACATAAGGATTTGGAGTGGGCAGCAATTAAAGTAGGAGACGCTGAAATTCATCTTTATCTGCACGCAGGGATAACTTCAAGACTTGAATTTTACGTCGATGATCTAGATAATGAAGTTAGAAAATTAACAAAGAAAAGAGTTAAGTTCTTCTCAGATAAAAAGATGTCTAATTTTATAAGTGTTGACGAAAACCAAATAACCACCTTCTCTTGGGGTAGAAACGCATTCTTTAGAGATTCCGAGGGCAACCAATTAGCTTTGGTCAAAGACTTCTAAATGACAAAGGGCTGGTTTAATTACTCATCGATAAAAATCTTCCACAGCAATCTTTATAAAATAGTTTATCTCACAGAAATGTAAAGAGGCATAATATGGGAAGTAACATAGACTTAAGAAAATTTCAGGAATCTGACAAGATACAAGATGCATTTTCAAAGATAGTCTCTGGAAAGACAGGGTACAAAACCGTCTTGGAGAGAAAAAAGGTGCCTCCAAAATGCATAAAATGTGGTCGAGGCGGAGATGAGGATCAGAAGTTCTGCTCTCAATGTGGGGGCAAAATGAAAGTCCCTCTTACGAATTGTCCAGGATGCAAGAAATCTATTGATGAGATTGAGAGATTTTGTACCGAATGCGGCCACAATCTGAGTTCTGCTAGGGCAAGTTAGATTTATTAACAATACTCTTTTTGATTCAATATGAAAGAAATAATCCTGTCCGTCCTGGCAAAAAAATTGGGAAAAGACCCATCAACATTTGAGAATATCCTAGAAGTCCCTCAAGACTCCTCTCATGGCGACTTCGCCTTTCCCTGCTTCTTACTTGCAAGGGAATTGAAAAAGAATCCTGTGCAGATTGCACAAGACCTGGCAAGAGAATTGAATCTTCCCAAGGAGATTGAGAGATGCGAAGCAAAAGGGCCATATTTGAACTTCTTTATCAATCGCAACTCCCTAGCGGAAAAAACACTCAATAAGATACTAAAGGAAAAAGAGAGATATGGCTCAAGCACCCTTGGAAGAGGAAAGACAGTTGTCATAGATATGTCTTCCCCAAACATTGCAAAACCATTTGGCATAGGGCACTTGCGTTCAACAATTATTGGGAATGCTATTGTAAATATTGGAAAATTTCAAGGGTACAAACTCATTAAAATAAATTATCTGGGAGATTGGGGTACACCCTTTGGAAAAATCATAGCCGCATATCAAGAGTTCGGTGATCCAAAAAAATTCAAAGAAAACGCAATCAATCATCTGTATGAAATCTATGTAAAAGCAAGTCAAGATAAGTCCTTTGAGGAAAAAGGGAGGCAAATGTTCAAAAGACTAGCACAAGGAGATAAGAAGATTGTTGCGATTTGGAAAAAATTTAGAAAGGAAAGCCTTAAGGAGTTTGATAAGATCTACAAATTACTTGATGTTTCTTTCGATGTAATCACAGGAGAGTCTGAATATGAAAAGTATATTCCTGCAATTGTTGAAGAACTCAAAGAAAAAAGTCTCCTTAAAGAAGATCAAGGTGCACAGATTGTAGATTTAAAAGAACACGAGCTCAATGTTGCACTCATCCAAAAGTCTGATGGTACAACACTTTATACTACTCGCGATCTTGCTTTGGCAATACAGCGTTATAAAAAATATAAATTTACAACTTTGCTCTATGAGGTTGGCTCTGAGCAAAAGCTTAACTTTCAACAGCTTTTCAAGATATTAGAATTAATGGGTTTCTCCTGGGCTAAAGATTGCAAACATATTTCTCATGGGCTTTATCTTGACCAAGATGGAAAGAAATTCTCAACACGTAAAGGTAAAACCTTTTTCATGGAGGAGATACTTCAAGAAACACTAGACCTTGCAAAAGAGGAAATAAACAGGAGAGGAAAACTTTCAGGAAAAGAATTAAATGAGCGCGCCCTTATAATTGCGCGCGCAGCGATAATCTACGGTGATCTTAAGAACTATCGCGAGCAAAACGCAGTCTTCGACATCGAGAGGTTTCTCTCTTTTGAAGGAGACACCGGACCTTACCTTCTATACACCTATGCACGTGCAAAAAGCATTCTTCAGAAAGCTAAAAAATCTAAAGGCAATAAGACTGGGCCTAAACTCACAGACAAAGAAAAACAACTGGTCATTCATCTTGCAAAATTCCCTGAAGTTGTAGCTACCGCATACTCTTCATTTGCACCCAATCTGATAGCAAACTACTCTTATCAGCTAGCCCAGTCTTTCAACGAGTTCTACCATTCCCATAAGGTATTGGGCTCTCCAGAAGAAGCATCACGTTTGCAGATTGTAAGAGCCACATCGCAAGTCCTCAAGAACGCCCTCTCTTTATTAGGCATTGCTGCCCTGGAAAAGATGTAGTCTTGACCACGGTTAATCTTAAAAAGCTGATTTCATCTCAAGTTTCATGGATTTTTTACCAATACTCTTAGGCACAGGGACGCTATTATTCACAATTCTCGTTATTCTGGCAGGCATCTTAGTATTTCAGGGAGACCCAACAGAAAAGCAGAGACCGGTAATCCAAAAGGATATTCAGAAGATAAAGGACCAGATAGTCTCTCCAGACAGAAAGAGGAAACAGAGGGGATTCTATAGTTCTAGAGTCAAAGATATTTAGACTTGACGGCTCCCATAAGCATACCTTAGCTCTCGTTCATTCTCAATATTTCTTAAATGTAATAAAGCTATATGAAAATCGCGAGGATCGATCCTATTTGTTTCCAATATAAATCTTGCCACTCCATCAGACATAGTTTCCAATAATTGCATCATGCGCTGAGTATCAACTCTAGGATTAGTCAAATTTTCAAGTGTACGATTAGGGATATAAAGATGGTCCCTGTTTCCAATGGCTACATCATATGCACCAAAACATTCAGGGTTTGGGATGAAAATAATTTTATCATCAGGGCTTTTGTATACAGGCTCTATTCCTCCAAAGTCAAATTTATTCATAAGATTTTATCTCTCCCCCCTATTAAAAGCATTGTTGTAATCGATAAGTATTCATCTAGAAGCACCATAGATACGCTTATAAATCCAATCTGTGTATGTCGGTTGTAGACCAGCCTGCGCGCTCGCCCCGCGCAATTCACAAACGGGCGTCATGGTGGGCTGAAAGGAGCGAGTGAGGCTGAATAAGTTCAGTCTTCTTTCGGACGTTGACGTTTTGTCCTGTTCGATCTTGCTCCTGTGAAACGGGTCAGGCCTTGATCGGAGCAGCCCTAATCAGGAAGCTTGGTGCTTACAGGGTAGCAAAGCCGAGAAAGAGAGAAGAGCACTGTTCTTTGGATGCCAAGCAGACTCCCCGTCTACAAGTTCAGATATCCATGTTATAAAACAACAATGCTTATAATGTTCTCTCAATCTTAAAAAAGTATGAATCTTTCTAATCGCAGAGGAATATATACTGTAGTATATAGGGATAATACTCTAACATCACAAGACACACATACTATTGTAACAGACTATCAGCAGTTAGATAATATAGCTGCTAGCCTAGCCAAAAATTTGGTATCTAATCAGATTTCTCACAATGGAATAACCGGACAGTCAGAGTATCTTATTTCAGGGATATTAGTAAAAACAAATAGGGTACGTTCACCTAAAGATGAGCTCAATGTTGATGAGATCTCACTTTATGGAGAGGTTAAGGCAACTTTAGAAATGGTCGCATCTTCCATCGGTCTTCCTAATATAAAATCATTCAGGGAATACAAATAAATACATTCTTTTCTAGATAAATAGGTGAAAATTACTCTCATAGGTCCACGAAGTGTTGGGAAAAGCACAGTATCTAAAATCCTTGCTGATAAGTTAAATCTTCCGCTGTTAAGTTCAGATGATCTTATGGATATGGCCCTAAAGGAGACAGGAGGTTTAGATAAGACAATCAAGGCAGGAAATAGCCAAGCCATAGTTGAGAAGGCGATTCCATTGATGAGGAGGCTTATCCGAGAAAAAGATTTTGTCCTGGATATTGCAGGAGGCTCCATAAGTTCGACTAAATATCTAGAGGTATCTAAAGAGGTCAAGGACCTGCTCAGAAATAATACGATGGTTATTGGCCTACTTCCTTATGAAGATGAGGAAAGATCTATAATTCATTTGTTCGATAGGGAAAAGCACAGGGCACATTTTTCTTCAGAAGACCCTGATGAGTTGCTTGCTAATGTTCGGAAAAGTTATAAGAAGTTGCTAAAGCCGATGGAAGAGATATGCAATTTTATAATCATCACAAAAGACAATTCCCCAGATCAGGTTGCCAATGAGATATTGACAAGGATAGAATCAGCAGATATAAAAACTCTTCATAAGTAATGCAAATATGGAAAAAAGAGGACAATTTTTTCTTATAGCTGCACTGGTCATAGCTGCGGTTTTACTCGGGACAGGAATAGTCTTTACACAGGCCAGGGCACAGTTGCCCGACCAATCTGCCAGCGCTTTGGCGGACGAGATGAGGGATGAGATTTATGAGCTTATTAGTAGAGATGCCTATCATGGTAACAGTTCAGAGCATACCTGGCTTAGGATAGAAGGGCTAGTTCAAAATTATTCTCTCTCAAATCCATCAAACAGCATCGTGATAATCTACGGCAACATGACTAGACTCTATGCAACATCTTATAAAAAAGGGGTTTCGAGTCAACTCTCTTCAGGGCTGACATATGACGCATCAAAAATAACTCTGACATATGACTCCATTCAGTACATTTTCTTAAGAAGGATAGGCATAGATTATCATATTCTTGTTAAGAAGGAGGGGGATGATGGAAAGACTATCGCGATTAGGTGATAAAAGAGGTGTGAGTGAAATAGTAGGATATGTGCTTTTAGTCCTTATAGCAGTCACTCTAAGTGTAGGGGTATATGTATATCTTAAGCTTCAAGTACCTAAAGAGAATATAAAATGTGAGAATGACGCAACTCTTGTCATAGATGCAGCTTCTTGCAAGGCCCTTTCAGGAATTAATAAGGAACTCACTATCACTTTATCCAATAAGGGCCTTTATACAGTAGATGCAGCATACATCAGACTAGGGATATCGGGAAAGAAAGCAAAAACTTGGTTGAATGATCCTGATAAAACAAACGAAGGCTATTTCTATCTCACAAATCCAGATACCGGGAAGAAGAGTCTTA
>VGKP01000025.1 GCA_016866975.1 Candidatus Pacearchaeota archaeon | reverse complement strand
TGCCAAACTGTGTAATTCTGGATTTTTTGCGAAGCATCAAGTTTTTTATTTGCTTCATTTATTATTTTCTCAACCTCTGCCTTGCCTATTTCTCTTTCAAGCAATAAAACTGCATGAATTTCTTCTCTCTTATTTTCTCTTTCCATGCCGATAACACAACTGTCCTTGATCCCTGATATTTTGTTCAAAACAGCCTCTATATCCTCGGGGTAAACATTAATGCCTCCGCTGGCTAATTTTCTTGAGGGCAAAATCAGCCCATATCACCCGGGAAATATACAAGTTATGTTTCAGGATAAAAATCAAATTAATGAGGAAAATAGACCATATGTTAATCAATTAGCAATTAGTCCAATTGGACAACACATCTGGTCTCTTGATGGATTCTGGAACATATTGGGTGGAAACTTGAGGGCAAGAGGATTATATCAGGACTCGACGACATTATTGTGATTATTATCTCTTCTTAGTTACTCTCTCTATTTTGCCGTCTTTCATCCAATATATCGTGCGAGCATATCTTTGCGCTTTTTCAGGATCGTGGGTCACCATGATTATTGTCTTTCCTTTCTTATGCAATTCCTGAAGGAATGTCATCACTTTCTCACCTGTCTTTGTGTCAAGATTCCCTGTAGGTTCATCAGCAAGAATGACATCGGGATCATTAGCGAGCGCACGCGCTATTGCCACTCTCTGCTGTTGACCACCAGAGAGCTGATTTGGATAATGGTTTCCTCTATCTTTAAGATCTACTAATTCTAGCAGTCGTTCTACTTTCTCTTCTCTTTCTTCTTTCTCAATATCTTGAAATATCAATGGTAATGAGATATTTTCACGGGCAGTAAGATTAGGTATTAGATTGAAACTCTGGAAAATAAATCCTATCTTTCGACCCCTAATTTGGGCAAGCTCGCTTTCTTCAAGATGTTCAATATCTAATCCGCCTAGGAAGATATCTCCATTTGTCGCAAGATCCAAGCTTCCAACTAAGTTCATCATAGTGCTTTTTCCAGATCCAGAAGGCCCCATTATTGCGACAAAATCGCCTTCTTTTATGTCTAGAGTCACTCCGTCAACTGCCCTGACTAAATTATCCCCCATTTCATAATATTTTGCAACATTTTTCAGCTGTATAATTGATTTATTCTCCATTTAAATCCTCAAAGTCTTTAGTTTAAGAAACTATCTATTACACTTTAAAGCTAAATACCCAAAGTTTTAAAAACCACTTTTGAGCAATAATATCATGATAGTGCCAGTACGTTGCTTCGGATGCGGGAAACCAGTAGGCCACCTATGGGAAGAATACAAAAAGCGTGTAGATGCAGGAGAGGATGCAGGGAAAGTTCTTACAGAATTGGGTTTGGAGAGGTATTGCTGTAGAGCAGCTTTACTCGGCCACGCGGATATGTTGCCTGAAGTGACCAAGTTCAAAAAGGCTTAGTTTTAGCACGATAAAATATATAATGTTTAATCAAGTTCTAAAACAATGATTGATAACGGGCTTGAGACAAAGTTCGGAACATTTACTTTTCTCAGGGTTGGCGAAAACACTTTAATGCTTCACAGGAATAAAGACCCTTCAGATTTTCTTTACGGTAAATTTGTTCCTCCTGGAGGAAAGATCGAGCCAGGAGAGTCTCCAGAAGCTTGCGCATTAAGAGAATTCAAAGAGGAGACGTCTCTAGATTTAGCCGCGCCACTTATACCTAGAGGGAGAGTTTTTTTTGACAATATTAAAAGAAAGTTTCAAGGAAAGCCCGCAAAATTTAATGTCAAGGAACTTGACTAAAACTCCAGCTTTTAAGCTGGAGTTGTTCCTTGAGCATCCAAAAAACGAGCGCCTGCATCAAACTGCGGCGTTTAAGCCGCAGTGGCGCATCGTTTTTTTGATTTTCTCGTTTATATTTTTGAGGCTCGCGCATATTCTGGAATTTTAAAGCAGTCAGAGAAAGCAGGAACTCTTGTCTGGGTGCCAAACTCTCAGTTGAAAAGTCTTCCAATAGAGCAGGGTGACCATTTCATTATCAACTGGATAGATTCGGGAGAGCCAATCAACCATAGAATAACTCTTAGCGATGATGAAACATTTTGCGAAACGCTCCCAGATTAATTCGTTTATAATATTTAAGCACAGAGCTCAATAAGGGTTTTCTCATCTTTGCGCATCTTAAGCGGCTGGATAATTATATTCTGTTTCTCAATCATTTGCTGCAGAACTTCAAGGAAAGCCCGCTCTTCTTTTCTGTGAACGAGCACTCGAACTTTTTTCATATTGACTTTAAGTGCATCAACTATTTATATTTGCGCGACACTCATTAAGGAGTAAAAGCCTGTGCACATAATTTAGGGGTAACGCGCGGTTGTTTTTTTAAGGAACAAAAATAATTAACTAACCAATTCGCATTTTTTGAGAATAACCGCACTTTTCACACAAAATAACTTTATACAATTTACTAACTCTAGTTTTTCCCTTCAGAGGCAAAAGACACTTCCTGCAAAACTTTTTCTTATGCGCCAGCAATTTTATCCTGTGGCGCATCGCAAGATTTTTTATTTTTCTCATTTCATCTGCATTCCACTCGCTGCGCTGAAAAAACTCCTCAATTTTCTTCTGCGTCTCTGTTTTTGAAATGCCTTTTTCCACTCACAATGTAAGAGGGTAAAGCTTAAAAACCCTTTATTCTCACTGTTTATGAAGACGGCCATAGTCATCAGGAAATACCTGTTCCCATTCCGAACACAGAAGTCAAGCTGGTGACGTCGGCTGTGGTAGTCTCCCACAAGAGGCGAAGCACCGATGCTGTCTTCGTAATTCTTTGAAGGCAGTGTAGAAGTATCTTCTTGAAGTGAATTTCTTTGTGTTCATAAAGCACTCTTGCTTTTGAAGGCAATGGACAAAGAAAAGCGCATCTCAGAGCTTGAATTAGAAATTGATGTTCTCCATGCGCGCCTACTTCACACGTTGCCGGAGAGACAAGAAAAGGGGAAGAAAGAAATACGCGCGCGCCTCGCAAGGTATTATGTAATAACTGGAAGAAGATATGTTCCAGTTATTGAAAGGCGCAAGTATGAAAGCGGAGAGTTTTAGGGCTTGAAAACATAATTCCTTACGTTTGTGAAGCAAAAATAGTACCACGAACTTTGCCTGTTTCAATGTGCTGAGAACTTTGATGCTTTTCAGTAATAAAGAAGGCTGCGGATGTACATGGAAGAGGTTACAAAAGCTAAAGGGATTATTTCAATTGAGACTTCAGATAGTAAGCAGATACTCGAAAACCGAAGGTTTAAAACTCCTTGCTCTTTACCTTCAACAATGCGGGGATGCCGGAGCGGTCAAACGGGACAGACTCAAGATCTGTTGGCTTAGTGCCTTCGGAGGTTCGAATCCTCTTCCCCGCATATCTATGAGATTCATATGGATATCAATTATATATTCGATTTTCATTTAATTTAAATATTAGAAAATTACAATTCTATTATGAAAGTGGGTATAATCGGGGCAGGCATTGTTGGAAGTGCGACAGGCAAGGTCTTTGAAAAAGCACATACAGTTTATTATTATGATAAGTTCAAGCAGGAATTTTCCAACCCTAAAAACTTAGAGCAAATAGCAAAAGAGGCCGAATTTGTAACAATATCTGTTCCAACACCTATGAAATCAAGTGGCGAGATGGACTATTCAGCTATCTATTCTTCTTTAGACCAACTCCTTGAGGCAACACACAGAGTAAATAGAGAACCGGAAAAAATAATAGCTATAATAAGATCAACTGCTGTGTCAGGTACTACTGAGAGAGTGGCAGAGAAGTTTCCCTTTCAGTTCGTCTTTAATCCTGAATTTTTAAGGGAGAAATATGCGGTCGAGGATATGCAGAATACTAAAAGAGTAGTGCTGGGGGCAAATTCTAAGGAGACTATGAACGAGGTATTAAGTTTGTACAAAGCAGTATTTCCAGATGCCATATATACCTTGGTAAACATTAGGACTGCAGAGATGATAAAGTATGCTGCCAATGTTATGCTGGCGGCCCAGATAGGTATTGCAAATGAGCTGTATAGGATATGCAGGAGTGTAAAAGTGGACTATTCAATTGTTAAAGCAGCAATTCTACAAGACGACAGAATAGGAAAGAACATTGATGTCCCAGGTCATGATGGAGATTTCGGTTTTGGAGGCAAATGTTTTCCAAAAGATCTTAGGGCCTTAATTTATCTTGCAAGAGAGCATAACATTGACCCAAATCTATTACAAGAAGTATGGAGGAGCAACCTAGAAGTTAGGAAAGATAAAGACTGGCTTAACATCAAAGGAGCCACTACTCAGAATAACTTCAATTGAACAAATAGATATCTTTAAAATTAGACTTTTTCTTGATTTTGTATGCGCCCGTAGCTCAGCCTGGATTAGAGCATCAGGGTCCTAACCTGAGGGTCGTAGGTTCAAATCCTATCGGGCGCGTTTAGATAGGATTTTTCAAATCCTGCAACTCGTGAGAGTTGAAGGTTCAGGGAATCGAAGATTCACAAGAACCTATCGGGCGCGTTTAGATAGGATTTTTCAAATCCTGCAACTCGTGAGAGTTGAAGGTTCAGGGAATCGAAGATTCACAAGAACCTATCGGGCGCGTTTAGATAGAAAGCCCCATAGTAATGTTTAAAATACTTTAAATCTCACTTTATCAAAGCGCGATTAGTTAAATGGCAGAACATCTGGTTTCCAAGATACTCGAAAATACCAGAGAACACGGGTTCGATTCCCGTATCGCGCATATTAATCATCAAGCCAATTCTGAGTAATAAGACGTTAATTTTTTCACAATCAGATCTCTAATGAAAGATATAAATCCTATCTTGAGTGCCATCAAAGACTGATAGTCTTTGACATCACGTTTAAAAAGCTGTATGTAATGGTTAAATCTATATGGAAACACGGTCAAATAATTGGTACGACAGGCATTATAAGACTATCTTGATAATTCCCGCGATACTATTTTTTGCATCCTTGTTCTACCTTTTTGTATTTTATCAGGAGAATGGGGATGTAATCTATAAGGATATCTCGCTTACTGGAGGTACTAGTATAACTGTATTAGATGAAAGTTCCGATGGTAAAGCAATATATTCTACCATAAAGGCCAGTATCCCAGATCTAACAATCAGAACAATCTCAGACATAAGTACTGGAAAACAGCATGGATTCACTTTGGAAAGCAGGCAAGACGCAGAGACTCTGAGGCAAGCAATAGAGGAGCAGATAGGTTATAATTTGACCAGCGAAAATTCATCTACGGAATTTTCTGGCTCATCACTATCACAAGGATTTTACACTCAACTAATCCATGCTATAATAGTTGCTTTTCTCTTAATGGGTTTGGTAGTCTACTATATCTTCGGCACATCTAGAAAATTCAAATTGATAGCAGGCATGGCTACCGCAGTTTCAGTTAGCATCTTATTTAACACAGTAGGGATTCTTAACTTCCTGTCAGTTCTTGGTTTCTTGATTTGCTTTTTTTGGTACGCGCTTACGATAAAAGGCAGTGCAAACAGGAAGAATGAAGCGATAAAATTGGTTGTATTTGCTGTTCTCGGGATAATTCTCATGAATCCAGTTATTCTACAATCAATTTTACCCATATCCATATACATCATAATTGCAGTATTAGTAGCATCGATTATCGCGATATATACTTATCAATCTGTACCAAGTATAGCTATAATCTTGGCCGCTCTTGCAGATATAGTAATGACTATTGCAGCTGTTGACATTCTTGGAATGCAAATCTCAGGGGCAGGCATTGTGGCATTCCTTATGCTCATAGGTTACTCCGTTGACACGGACATTCTTTTAACTAGTAGGCTCTTGAAGAGTCAAGATGGCTCGGTAAATCAAAGAATTTTTGGCGCGTTCACTACAGGCCTAACAATGACTTTGACAGCTATTGCCGCAGTAGGGGTCTCCCTAGCCATAATCTATAGTTTTTCAGAAACATTGAGACAGATATTTCAGATTATCTTGATAGGATTATTATTTGATCTTATCAATACATGGGTTACAAATGCTTCAATGTTGAAATGGTATATGGAGGTCAAGAAAATATCATGAAACTATCTCTACGGATTTGGATATTGATTATAGCTCTAATTTTATCTATGCTAGCCATACAACCAAGCTTTAAGTCAGGGGTCATTATAAAATCGATAGACAAGGAATCTCCAGCATTTGAGGAAGGTTTAAGGTCTGGGGAGACCATCTTAGCCATAAATGGGGAGAAAGTAGAGAAATTATCTGATTATACCAGGATTATCTCAAACATGCTTCCCAGTGAAGAACAGAAGAAGATATCTATAACTACTAATAGCAAGGAATATATTTTCTACACTAACAATACTCTATCTATCACAGTACAGGATCTTCCAAAATCAAACATCAGGATGGGTCTGGATTTGCAAGGAGGCGCAAGGGCACTTATTCAGCCAAATGCGACCTTGACTGATGCCCAACTAGAAGATCTTATAGAGATAAGCAATAATCGTTTTAACGCATATGGTATCTCAGATGTTCAGATAAAAGGTGTAACCGATCTTGAAGGAAACAAGTTCATGCTTATAGAAGTTGCTGGCGCCACGCCTCAGGATCTCGAAGAGTTGATTTCGCAACAAGGCAAGTTTGAAGCAAAAATAGGAAATATCTCTGTCTTTGAAGGGGGAAAGAGAGATATAAGTAGCGTATGTAGGAATGATGCCAGTTGTGCAGGAGTAACAGAGTGCGCGCCTTCTCAACAAGGTTATTTCTGCAATTTCCAGTTTACCATTTATCTTGCAGAATCTGCTGCAAAGAGACATGCTGATATAACTCGGAATATCTCGCTTGATCCAACCAATCCCGGATACCTCTCAGAGAATCTCTTTCTTTACGTTGATGATAAAGAAGTCGACTCTCTAAGGGTTAGCTCTGGATTGAGAGGGCAGGAAACGACTCAGATTTCTATACAAGGCTCTGGCGCAGGGCAAAATCAAGATGAAGCACTTAAAGAGGCCCGTGCATCAATGAAGAAGTTGCAGACAATACTTATTACAGGAAGTTTACCATATAAACTCGAGATTGTAAAGTTAGATACTATCTCCCCAACACTTGGGAACGAATTTATTTTTCTCATATTCTTTGCCGGAATATCTTCGATAGTAGTAGTCAGTATAATCATATTCATGAGATATAGAAAGATCAAGGTTGCCCTGGCGCTTCTTTTCACTTCTTTCTCAGAGCTCATAATAATATTAGGAGTTGCTGCCTTTATCAAATGGAATCTAGATCTTCCAAGCATAGCAGGAATACTTGCGACAATAGGTACGGGAGTCGATAGTCAAATAATGATAATTGATGAGACAGAGAGAGGAAAGACATTTAGCATCAGGGAAAGGATAAGAAGGGCCTTATTCGTTATATTCTCAGCTTATGCAGCATCTCTATCGTCATTGATACCTCTCTACTGGGCAGGTGCAGGATTATTCCAAGGTTTTGCCATTACCACTATCGTAGGGATTACAGCAGGAGTCTTCATCTCTCGTCCAGCGTTTGCAGACATGATTAAAAAATCCGAAGAATGACATGCCCAGAAACTTCACAACAATTAAAAATTGGTTTTATCATTTAATCTAATGTTACCTAGGTGGCACGTTTTTTGGGGAGCTGTTTTCACGGCGGTACTTTGGTATTTTGCTAGAGTAGATTGGATTTATCTCTCCCTGGTTTTCTTGTCTTCAGTTTTTATAGACTTGGATCATTATATCTGCGGCGCGATGAGGACAAGGACATTGCACTTTGGCCAGATATTAGATTATCATAAGAAGATGA
>VGKP01000024.1 GCA_016866975.1 Candidatus Pacearchaeota archaeon | reverse complement strand
GATAAATAGGATAAAACAAAAGCTTTCTGCATTAAGGTAAGCATTCGGTCTCAATTTCCTAGAATTAGGATATCGAATTATTTGCTGTGTTTATCTGTTATCTATTTATTGTTGTGATTACTGAAACAGTATTACTGAATATAGATTTTAGCCTTTAAGTCAATTATAAATAGAAGCTATTCTCTGATTTAATATGGCTGTAGAAGCATTCTTGAGACCTGGAGATGTCAAAATGACTATTGAGAAACAAGTTAGGCAGAAACCTAGCCTGGCCGAGCTTACAACGATAGAGTCTCCTGGAAAGGACCTAAAGGGACTTGAGGACATACCAGATGTTAAGAAAAAGAGAAGGAAGAAGACTGAGAAAGCAGATCCTTCCGATATAAGTCTAAAGAAAGACATTCTCTTGATAATAACTGAGAAACCTCAAGCTGCACAGAAGATTGCAAATGCGCTTGGAAACTCAAAAAAAATAACTGAGAACGGAGTATCTTACTTTGAACTTGAGAGAAATGGCAGGAAAGTCGTGATTGCTTCTGCAGTTGGTCATCTTTTCAATCTGACCTACTCTGCTGGCCAGAAAGGATGGCCGATATTTAATGTGGAATGGCAACCATCTTATGCTACAAAGTCAGCGGCATTCACAAAAAGATACTATGATCTTCTAAAGAAACTTTCTTACAGGGCATCAGAGATTGTGATTGCAACTGACTTCGATGTAGAAGGAGAAGTAATAGGCTGGAATGTACTTAGGTTCATATGTAAGCAGAAAACCGCGAAAAGAATGAAATATTCTACGTTAACTGCTCCTGAGCTTGAGTCTTCATATGAAAACCTTCTTCCTGAGCCTCATTGGGGAAATGCATATGCTGGAGAGACAAGACATATACTTGACTGGTTGTATGGAATAAACTTATCTAGAGCACTCATGTCCGCGATAAAAACATCTGGATCTTTCAAGATATTATCTATAGGAAGAGTCCAAGGACCAGCATTAAAGTTGATAGTAGACAGAGAAAGAGAGATAAATGAATTTAAGCCTTTACCTTACTGGGAAGCATATGCGCATTCAAGTGGTCTTGTTTTCAAACATCCCTTAGATATTTTTGATAAAGCACATCTTAAATTTTTTGAGGGTATAAAAGAGGCAAACGCAGAGACTAAGAAGGGAGAGGAAAATACTCCTCCGCCTTTTCCATTTGATCTTACTACCTTGCAGAGAGAGGCTTATAGGTTCTATAAAATCTCTCCATCTGGGACTCTCCAAATAGCACAAAAGCTATATCTTGCAGGTCTTATATCTTATCCAAGGACATCTAGCCAGAAGATTCCAAAGGAGATACAGCCAAGAAAAATATTAAAATCTTTAGAAAGATATTTTCCTGAAGCAAAAAACGCATCTAGGCCTTATCCTGTTGAAGGGAAAAAATCAGATCCGGCACATCCTTCGATATATCCGACAGGAGAGCATGCTTCATTGTCAGGCAACGATGAAAAACTCTATTCATTGATAGTCAAGAGATTTATCTCAGCTTTCTTTCCAGACATGAAGACCGCCACTACTAGAATCACATTGACAGCTTTAGATTCCAAGGGAAAAACTATAATGTACACTCCTAAACCTGCACCCTCAAGAGTAGAAGATGAAGATGGGGATGAAAAGACAGAAGAAGATATCAAAGAAAGAGCCATAACTTTCACCGCCTCTGGAAGCATATTAATAGAGAGTGGATGGAGCAGAGTATATCCAACATCCTTTGAAGAGAAGTCTCTCCCCGAAATTAGTGGCAGAGTAAAAGTGGACAATGTGGAAATATCTGAGAAAGAGACACAACCTCCCAAAAGGTTTACTCCAACATCACTGATAACATTACTTGAAAAAAAGAATCTTGGAACCAAGGCTACTAGATCAGCTATAGTAGACACGCTATTTGACAGAGGATATTTAGACGGTAGAAGTATACAAGCCACACAATTAGGTATCAGGTTAATAGAGGCACTAGAGAAGTACTCCCCCATAATAATAGATGAGGGCCTGACTAGGCAGCTTGAAGAAGAACTTGAAAAAGTACAGGAAAGCAGAAGCAATTTTGAGTATCAAGAGAAAGAAGTTTTGGAGAAGGCCAAGAGATTAATAACTGATATATCCAAAGAATTCAAAGCTAAGGAAACTGAGATAGGGAAAGAGTTGCTCAAGGGCGTGGAAACCATGAGAGCAGACCAGCAAGCGGCAAATACATTGATGCCTTGCCCATTATGTAAGAAAGGAGAATTGAGGATAACTTATTCCAAGAAGACTCGTAGATATTTTATTGGATGCACAAAATATCCTGATTGTAGACAGACCTTTTCATTGCCCCCTAATTCACTTATAAAACGATCCGAAAAATTATGTCCTGCCGACCAGTTTCCTAGACTTCTTGCAATAAGGAAAGGCAAGAGACCGTGGGAATTCTGCTTCAATCCTGAATGCCCTATTGAGACGCAAAAGAGACAAGAAAGAGAAGTCAAGAAAAAAGAGGACGAATCTGAGTAATCAATCTCTAAACCAGGGAGTAAAAGGGTCCGACAAAACTTCATATTGACCATCATCTTTATGATTGGCATTATATCTTCTCATCCTTCCTTGTTCTATAATGGTAGGACCTTCGCCTACAGAAATCTTGCAACCTCTTGAATTAAGTTCATCTAGAGAGTAGATCCTTCTAGCCAGGCTTTTCTTAAATAAATAACCCTTGGCGATATCGTCCATAAAAGCGTCATATATTTCATCTACCTCCCTCAAAATAGCCAGTAAATATTTCATAGGCTTCAGAGACTTACTTAAGGTATTTAGATATTTCTATTACTGAAAGCAGAGACATTTGCTTCAATAAAGTGGAGGACTATCAGAATGATAATTACTTGCCTTTTCTTCCCCAGGCTCTCTGGCTTGGGCGCACTTTCATGTTTGGGCTCTTTGTCCTCAGGCCACGAGACTTCTTAGCTGCGCTGGTCAATCCTCTTTCTGCCCTTCTTCGATTAGACGGATTACATATCCAGTTGATTACATTATCATTCTTAATCTCAGGTCTAGAAGGATCTACAAGGATGACCTCGTAAAAGTAATATTTTCCATCCTTACCAAGAGGATATGAGTTTAGGACTTCCAATGTAGGATATTTTCTTGCTGCTCTAATCTCAGCGACCCATCTGTAATTCATCTTCAGAATCTTTCTTACATGCTGCTTTCTGCTTTTTCTTCCATGTTTGTGGCGAGGCCTTTGGCGTCCTCCTCTCTTAACACGAATCCTTACAACTACAAAACCTACTTTAGCTTTATAACCCAAGGCACGGGCTTTGTCAAGGCGCTCTGGTTTCTCTACTACAACAGCGGCTTCACCGGCCCTCCATTGAATCATTCTTCCATGAATCATCTCTCTGCTCGGCTTTTTCCATACCTGTCTTAATTGATGATATAATCCTGTTGCCATCCTTTTTTCAGCAAGAAATGCTTTTTAAACCTGTCGAAAACTTTGTTTATCTGAGTATATACTCAGCATTACCTCTTTTTGCATACAAGAGTACCGGCCCTCTTGAGAGATAATGTGGTTTTTGTACCATTACATGATTATGCGTAAAAAAGAAACGTCTGATAAAAGAATCATCAGGGTTACCAAGTAATTGGAGAATATTAATTTTACTTTTTTCTCTCGACGATAAAGATAGTTGCAAGTCTGATGTCAATATTAACCCTTCTGGATAGCACTCGTTATTAAGAATCAGAGCCTCGTGATTAGAAGTGATATCCGCATGATCAATAGGATAATGGCGTGCAAGGAGAAGGCTATTTCCCGAAGCAGCAAGGAAGTCCTGATTATGGACAGTGCTCACCATTATATTTTGATCATACAACCTAGGTTCAGGTTTAAACTGGACTATGCTTGTTCTTGGGAGATATTTCTTGTCTTTCAATCTCATCCAGACATTCCATGAATCAGAATCATTTTTATGTGTTAATTTCATAAAGATGTGTTTTCAGCAAGTTTTTTAAATCTTATGTCGGGAACCGATGAAAACCACACCTTTCAAGGTGTGGTGGTTCCCGAGCATCTCCAAAAACGAGCGCCTGCAACAAACCTCGGCTCATCAGGAATCTTAGATTCCTGACTGCCATCGAGGATTCACATCCTCGAGGTTTAAGCCGAGGTGGCGCATCGTTTTTGTGATTGTGGAGATTATTTTTTTGAAACCTTCCACAGCAATTCAAAGTACTTCCTATAGCCTTCACAAATCTCCTTGTTCTTTATTGTTATTGCCAAAGGTTTTTCTTTGTTCCATAGTATCAATGCTACTTTGTTGCCATAAATATTCACAGACAGAGGAGAAGAGTATTTTTGTGGCAGAAATCTTACCTCTGAGAAAGGAATCTTCTTTATACCTTGCTCATGGAATATAATCTTGGTTTTTATCTTCTTGGCAGCTCTTCTCTTATCAAACCAGAAGAAATAATCTCCTAACATATCATAAGCAAGAGGTGATGCGCCCAGAATCAGAATCTCTTTACCTATGGCTAACTGATCCTCAAAGACAGTTTTCAATCCATTCTTGCCTGTGAAAAAATTAGTCTCCTCCTTCTCTTTTGTCTTGGTGAAGAGATCTATCATGTATGGCATGACTTGCTCAACGTGCTGTTCTTTCTCTTGCAATATTTCAACTAATCTATGAGGATGGACGCACTGGAACAGCTTGACATTGTTCCTAAGTATGTAGCCAATAAGACCTTTCTGAATAAGCATCTCCAAAGTATCATATACAACTCTTCTATGAAGTCCGCTTTTCCTGGATATCAATCCTGCATGACTTGGTCCTAGCTCAAGAAGAGTGGTGTATACTTTTGCTTCATTCTCAGTCAATCCCGCTTCCTTAAGATTCTCTTTCATATCAAACAATCGTAACCATCCCTTATAATTATTGTGGTGATAAATATGGCCACATTATTTCATAAGCTGAGGCATGGTAATATCTATAATAATTGAAAGGAGAAAAATAAAAATGCAAAACGAATTCATAGAATTGATTGCGCGCGACAGGATAGAGATTCCTCTGTCAAGCATGTATCAGAAGATGAAGAAATCCAAACAAGCACTGGCCAGAGACTTGGCTAATCGAGTTAAGGATTTAGATGGGTCTGAGTTTGAAAGTGAAAGGATTTTCGCTTATGTTGATAGAGAAAACAAGGAAAAGGCGCGAGGCATGAAAGAAGCAATTGCAGAGTTTAGCGCAGAACACCCAGAGCATGGGGCAATTTTGCAGAGAAAAGTCGAAGAAAAAAGAAAAATTGCGGAAGAACACCTGTATTTTGGAGTCAATACTGGCTGCAGGCTCACTACTGACGACTACATCTCTGTGATGCGAGATCTTGGCCTGAGCGAGACAGTCGCACGCAACCTTTATCCTGACCTGATAAATGTAAGCAGAAAACTTGCTAAGGCGCGTGAAGAGGACCGCAGAGTCATTGTAGGCAAATATGCTGCCGATGGTCAAGCAGTCTCAGAAGAGGGAGAACTAGCAAATTAAGCAGAAATATTTTTTTTTACTTTTTACTTTTTTTAGGCAAAACTTAAATAGTTTGCTGATTATTTTCTCTTATGTCTAAAGGCACCGTTTTGATTACAGGTTCAAGTAAAGGCCTTGGGAGAGCTTTGGCCCTTAAATTTTCGAAGAATAATTATTCTCTCATCCTTCATGGCAGAAATAAAGGCGATTTAGAAAGCGTTAAAAAAGAGGTTTGCAAAAGTGGTGTTGAATGCATTGTCTTAGCTGGAGACCTAAAAGAAAACAAGACGATTGTACGATTAGCAGAGTTAGTAGAACAAAAAGAAATTGATATCTTGATAAACAATGCGGCCATTATGTCTAAGGCTCTTGTTGAGAAGATTGAAGATTCTGAAGTAGATGAAGTTATCAATTCAAATCTTATGTCTGTAATTAAACTTACAAAACGAATTTATTCATACTTTCTTACCAAAAAATCGGGAATGATTATCCAAATTAATTCTACAGGAGGCTTGGATACTTCTATCGAACATGGTGTTTATGCTGCTTCCAAATACGGGCTTAAGGGATTCACAGATGCACTCAGAATTGAGGCACGACCAAGAGGCATTCGTGTTCTAGGAGTTTATCCAGGAGGAATGCGAACCACATTTCACAATCGCGTAGGCGGTAAGAAAGATTCTGATAAAGCCATGGATGTAGAAGAAGTTGCAGAGATAATATTCAATCTAGTAGGATATGATTCGGTTCATGTGAAAGACATCGTTCTGGAAAGAATGTACCGCTAATCATCCCTTTGAGCTATAAACTGGTATTAATAAGTCTCTATCAATCACCATTTGAGTAAATGTCCGCTTAGTATACATTAAATATGAGAGAATACAGAATAAGTATAGATTTGTGCGTTAAGAAAGTGATTGAAGTTGTTTGAGAGTCTGAAACCCCGTCAAAGAAGGAATTTCCTATTTGGAAAGAATTTTACTTGTGCTCGCAGTGCAAGAAGAGAAGCAAGCGATAGGTCTCGCTCCGATAATATCTGCATAAGCATCTTTTTATACCAGCCTCTCCATTGATGAACATGACAAAGAATACTTACTATGTAACAACACCGATATACTATCCTACTGCAAAGCCACATCTTGGCTCTGCTTACACAACAATAGCGGCAGATATACTTGCGAGATGGAATAGGCTGGCAGACAAGGACGTATTTTTCCTGACTGGTACTGATGATCATGGGAAGAAGCTCCAAGAGGCAGCTGAGAAAGCAGGATTGAAGCCTGAAACATTTGTTGACCATATAGTTCCACAATTTCAAGAGGCATGGAAAAAGCTCAATTTACATTATGACCGATTCATAAGGACAACTGATTCAGATCATGAACAAGTTGTTCAGACTATCTTATCTGAAATGCATAAAAAAGGCGATATTTATGAAGGATACTATGAGGGTCTGTATTGCACTGCTTGTGAGGCATATTATACAGAAAAAGACCTTACTGAGGGGAATTGTCCTATACATAAGAAACCTGTTGAGAAGATAAAGGAAGAATCGTATTTCTTCAAATTGTCCAAATATCAGAAGAAGCTTCTTGCCCATTATAAGAAAAATCCTGATTTTATATCTCCCGAGGGCAGGAGACAAGAAGTTATAAATAGGGTAAAAGAGGGCCTTCAGGACCTGTCAATATCCAGGACTACGTTCTCTTGGGGCGTTCCTTTGCCGTTCGATAAAGGTCATGTGGCCTGGGTATGGTTTGACGCCTTGCTCAATTACATCTCTGGCATAGGGTATCTTGAGAAACAGGAGATGTTCAATAAATTCTGGCCTGCAGATGTGCATCTGATAGGAAAAGATATATTGTGGTTCCATGCAGTAATATGGCCTGCAATATTGATGTCTGCAGGAATAAAGCTCCCAAAAAAAATATTTGCACATGGATGGCTTACTATAAAAGGGGACAAGATAGGAAAATCTGCAGGAAACGCAGTTGATCTTGATACTCTTTCTGCAAAGATAGGAGTTGATTCATTGAGATATGTACTATTTAGGGAGACACCGTTTGGACAAGATGGGGAGTTCTCTCAAGATGTTTTTATTGAAAGACACAATAATGAACTTGCAAACAAGCTTGGAAATCTTGTTAGCAGGCTCTCAAACCTTGCCGAGAAATACGGGATGCAGAAGACTAAAACGGAGCTTGAATCAAGGAGCATGATAAACAAGGCGAGCAAGCATATCGATGGTTTGGAATTTGATAGAGCATTAAATGAGATATTCGGGTTTGTTGACAGGATTAACCATTTCCTGCAAGAAAAAAAGCCTTGGGAGACTGGAGACGCAAAGGTAATCTATCAAGCAGCCAACGCTTTGAAAGACGTGACTATATTACTTTATCCTTTCATGCCTGATACAGCTGAAAAGATTGCAAAAACATTCCATTTTGAGATTTCAAAAGAAAGCCTGAACAAGGATCTTGGAATAAATAAGATTAAAAAAGCACATATACTCTTCAAGAAGATAGAAATCACTCAAAATAAAATGGCATTTCCACCTTTTAAGAAACAAGATGAAAAGAAAATTGAAAAGGTAGATAGTAAACTAAATGAAAATGTTGGGAAGAGCGAAGAAAAATCTAGATCTACTATAAATTTTGATGATTTTGCAAAGCTGGACCTGAGGGTGGGTAAGATAACTGATGTAAAGGAACATCCTCAAGCAGACAAGCTCTTCGTACTGACTGTGAATATGGGAGAAGCGAGACCAAGAACTATTGTCGCGGGCCTTAGGAATAGGTACAAAAAAGAGGAGCTTGTTGGTAAGAAGGCAGTATTTGTAGCAAATCTAGCCCCAAGGATGCTTAAAGGCGTTGAAAGCAATGGGATGATACTTGCTGCAGCTGCAGAGGATGATGGCCAAGTAATAATATTATCGCCTGAGAGAGATATAAAAGAAGGAAGCAAGATTAGATAGTCAGGGCATCAAAGCATCAATATCATAAATTCTGACTGCGCTAAAAGTCACGATTCCATCCATACCTACTGTATGAGCAGCAGAAATAATTGGAGTGATTTCTGGATCAATAGAGTCCATTATTATGTCAAGGAACTTGACTAAAACTCCAGCTTTTAAGCTGGAGTTGTTCCTTGAGCATCCAAAAAACGAGCGCCTGCATCAAACTGCGGCTTTTAAGCCGCAGTGGCGCATCGTTTTTTTGA
>VGKP01000023.1 GCA_016866975.1 Candidatus Pacearchaeota archaeon | reverse complement strand
ACAAAGTGATATTTTATCCTGAACACCTTGTGGGCAGACTTATTTAACTCGTTTTCTTCCATGCATCAGCGAAGTTCTAAGCGTTTATATTTTTGCTGGACGCTTTATCCCCGTGGCAAGACCACGGGGTATTAACCAAAAATAAACTCCTATCTTGAATAGGATGTATTGGGCTCGGAATTAATTTGCCTATTCTTTCTACTCGTGAAGAGGTGCACAATCCATGCACAAATCAAAATCCACCCTATAAAAAAAGGAAGCGCAATTATAAATCCTGCAAACGCCCATCCGCGGTCTGTGCCTCTATCTGTTAAAAAAAGATATACTCCAATTACAACAAAGACTATACTTGAAAATCAAAAAAACGATGCGCCACTGCGGCTTAAAAGCCGCAGTTTGATGCAGGCGCTCGTTTTTTGGATGCTCAAGGAACAACTCCAGCTTAAAAGCTGGAGTTTTAGTCAAGTTCCTTGACATAATATTAGTAAGCGCGCTTTATTTGACGTTACCTTATTTACTTCCTTGTATTGTCCTGAATTAACTTCTCCTGTTGAAGGGACGCGAAAAAAGTGAACCGAAAAAGCGATCGCAAGAACTGCTGCTACAATATCGGCGATTGTATAAAGTAGTCTAATTCCATTTGCCATTCCTGAGCTGATAAACCTTATCGCCATCGAAGCGAAATAAAGCGCCCCTATCAGCAAAATAATCCCTATGATAATATTCAAGGTACTTGTTCTCTTTTCCTGTGGAGGGATATCCATAGTACTGAAGAAAGAGGTTATCTATTTGAAGATTTACTTGGGAGGCGTCAGCATATCCCAACCTTCAACGAATTCTTGGATAGGGGGGATGGTAACTTCGAGTTTTCGTTTTTCGATGTAAAGTTTGGTGAGAATATAAAAAATCATCCCCAGACTCTTATTGCTTTTGTTGTTGCCAGGAAGAACTTGTGCGACTCCATTGGTGAGATTGTTTGTGTCGCAGACAGACATGACTGGCACTTTAATTCGGTTGGCATCTTGAAGGGCGTTCTTGTCAAGCCAAGGGTCGCAAATGAATATAAGCTCTGCTTCTGTAAAATTTTCGAGATTAGTATTCGTAAGGATGCCTGCGGGATATTTCTTTGTGAATGCACGGATGCCTGTTACTTCTGCAAATTTACTAACTGCTTTCCATCCTGCTTCACGTTTGCAGACTAGAATGATCTCGTTTGGAGAAAACTTTGCCAAATAATCTGCAGACTCTCTGATTTTATCATCGAGCAATGCAGTATTGAAAACTGCAAGGCCATCAGCTCTTCTTCTATAGACATATTTTCGCATGTGAGGAGTAATTACTCTGGTGCCAAGATGAATTGAAGACTTAAGATAATCTTCCATTGGTACCAAGGTCTCTTTTTTATCTTCCTCTTCAGGTTTTACTTTCTTCTTTAAATCGACATCCTTAGCTTCTTCAACAGAACTCTCAAGTTTTTTGGCCTTCTCCAGAAGTTTTGCAAGCTTTGCGCTCTTGTCCTCGCCTTCAGGTTTTATCTTCTTCTTACTTCTTTCCTCTGGATCGACTACCTCGCTAATAACCTTGGCTACTTTTTTTGCAGCCTTTTCGAGAGATTCTTCTGTCTTTTCAACAAATTCTTCTGCCTTCTCTATAGCGGTTTTTGTCTTTGCCATTGTAATTCTGATATAACCAGCGCACGGGTTTACAGAAGACTTCTTCTGTACCTTCAACTCTTACGAGTTGCAAGTATCCGGGTTTATTTCAGCCGGTACGTGCAAAGTATTTTTGTAAATGAGTAAGGGTTTTTAAACCTTTATGCCTCTTGAATTAGATGCAAAAAAGAGTCTTGAGAATACTGATTTTTTCTGCATTTCTATCTCTCCTGATTTTATCAATTCAATCTTTATCTGCCCATAGAGATGACCCTTCATTAGCAAGAGTTCTTGGAATACCTCAACCTGTCCAAAAAATCCCTCAGCCTGCCTCTTTGTTAGTAACAGTAATTGATTCTTCATCAGATAGATTCATTGATGCAAATGTTGCGTTGTATCGTATTAAAAAGGAAGAAGATGGAAAAGGTAGATTTGGCGAAAATGGCGAACTTGTTCAAATCAAAGGAACAAGGGCCAAGCATGTTTTCTTTGAGAAGATTTCTATAGGGAAAAATGCAGATGGAAAATATGAACAGGACTTCTATTTGGAAGTTAGTGCGTTAGATTATGAAGTAGAGAAGAGGTTCGTTGGACTTGAAGAAGGGGAATACCAAGAAATCCGTATATATCTTGAGAAGAAAAGAAAGTATGATTTATGCAAAGAGACAGATGGAGGAATTGACCCATTAAAACCAGGTACAACGACTTACAATCCTGTACCTAAACTTCCAGAGAAATTACAAAAATATGATGACCGGTGTAAAGATGGCGACTTAATTGAATTCTACTGCTCTGAAAAAGATACTTTAGAAAGTGTTGAGCTGAAATGCCCTGGAGGATGCAAAGATGGCAAATGTGTTGTTGAGCCATATTGTGTTGGAAAAGATTGCGCACCAATGGAAAAGTTACAATGCTGGGATACGACACGAGACAACCCCTTCCTTCAGAGCAGAACTAATCTTCGGGAAATGCAAGAGCGTCCTGACTTTGAGATTGAGAATGATGATTTGAAAAAAGAAAATCCTGAACTTCCCAAAATAATCCCTGGTAAGAAGATTCAAGGCAAAGCCATTGATGAACGGCCTGCTGGCGGGGCGGGGGGCGATACTAGTGAAGGAGTACTCCTCGAAATTGGAGTGTTTGGAGAGGGAACTGGGAGTGTAAGCACAGCTGATGGAAAGATTGTTGACTGCACAGCCGAGAAATCTCCCTGTAAAGCGAGATATCCTCAAGGAAGTGAACTGCGTATTCGAGCAAATCCTGGAGACCAATCTAATGTCGGATCTTTTAATCAGTGCAAACAAGACTTCCCGGATGAATGTATTGTGACTATGGCTGAAGATAAAAAAGTGAGTGTGCGGTTTGATATTATTAAACAACCCCTTAGAGCTGAATTTAAAAGCACTTGCATTGATACAACACGTGTAAAACAGTACTTCTGCTCGCCTTATATTGCTCTTCCAGATGACCTAAAAAATAATTGGAATTATGACAACAAATTTATCCCTGAGATTCCTGGAGAACGTATTATTTCTTGTCCTTCAGGCTATTCTTGTTTTTCGGGAAGATGCGTACAACAACAGCGTAGTGTTGCGATAATGGCTGGAGATGTAAATGGAGATGGAAGAATCACACAAGCAGACATTGATCATCTTAAGGAAATGCTTTCTCGAGAGATAATTCCCTATGACTCAAGAGCAGACTTTGATGGCGATGGAATTGTCAATAGTTATGACCTTTATAGGACAGAACATCTTGTGAAGGGAGATATTCCTCGAGAGGTGAAGTTGCCTGAACGCGAACTCTCCCTTTCGATGGGAAAACAACTTCTTGTTGGAGCAGAGAACTCTTTGGGTGAACTTAAGGAAGGTGAAAAGATATGGAGCGTTGAAGTGAGCCAGAAAGGAGCAAGTAGACAGTCTTGCAGGCCCATTGTGATGAACATAGAATTTCCGAGAAAAGACCAATTCACAGGCATGACGACTTATGCTGGCCTTGGTACTTTGAAGTATAAAAAATTACGATTCGTCCCTGATTGTGATATTTTATCCAACCATGAAGTGAATAACCTATTGCGCGAATATATCATTTATTCGACTATGCGTAGAGAAGGCGTTCCTGCTGTAGATGTTGGTGGATTTGCGCGCGTCACACTCAGCTCTTCTGATAAAGACATTGCGCAGGGAACTCCTCATGAATATATGTTCTTGCAAAGAGATAAAGAAGAAAAAGATCAAATTCCATTTATGCAGCAATTTGGATTCTCACAAGTCTTAGAATATCCTCTTCCTGAACCATTTAATCGTATAAATTATGGTAAGAGCAACTCATTTATTCAGATCACTCTCCAAAATTTGAAGGAGGAATTCGAAGATGGAGAGCGTAAAGAAATTATTCGTGCCGAGAAAGAATTTCCACTTGACCCTGTGACGAGTGCACGTTACTGGCTTCTGACACAACTTTTTGATCTGGGTGACCGCGGTCCTTTTGGCAATGAAGATTATGGTGTAGATGCTTCAACTGGCATTTGGAAGAACATTCCCTATGACATGGACTCTTCTTTCTATTGCGGCTTATCTAACCCATATCCTGAAAGTATATTTGAAATAAATTCAGGAGAGATTGGTAAAAAAACTACTTATTATGCCATGCTGCATCGTAATGCTCGAGAGATATTTGATGATCCAGACATGCTTAATCGTATGCTCTTGTTGGTAGACAAATTCCCTTTTGCTGATAACAAAGACAAAATGAAGCGCACTTTGGAATTAAGATTTTACTACAATGCACTCTATTTTGGAAGCGAGGAATTTTCTAAAAAAATGGAACAGACGCATATACCTTATAAGAACTATCAACAATACCTGAATGAAGCAAAACGTATTCTAGAAATGAAAAGTTTTGAGACTATGTGCTATAGCAGAGACTTGCGTGGCGAATTAGGGTATTTTGTTCAGAAAGTGAAGAAAAATCCGGACAGTATCCCTCCCGCACCCCCACAGATTCCTGTTCCCAAGATTTAATTTTTATGTTTTTTCAAGATATCTCAAAGGAATAAGGATAAGCTTGACTCCTTTGTTTAAAGGATCGAGAAACTCAACATCTGCATCTTTGGGAGGATCGCCATAAATCATAACGACCTTGCCTTCAGCCCCCTTATCCAGGCCTTCCGATCTAAGGCTGATTTTGACCCTTACCCTATCAAGCTCTTGAATATCATCCTGCATTGTCTTTAAGAGAAGAAAGTTTATTTAATTTTATTTGTCTTACGATGAAGCAAGACTGCCGTTGTTATAAACACAATTATAATTATTACTCCAACCCCAAA
Source organism: Candidatus Pacearchaeota archaeon (assembly GCA_016866975.1). Classification (GTDB taxonomy): domain Archaea; phylum Nanobdellota; class Nanobdellia; order Pacearchaeales; family GW2011-AR1; genus VGKP01. Next base: position 4,727 of record VGKP01000023.1, on the reverse strand, counting down.
TTGCAATGCTTTCTCTGAAACCCGCCATCCCTCATAAAATCCGTCAATGATAAGCATAACGCCTGCAAAGGCCGCGCCATTGCTGAGCATAGATATTCTCATCAAGAAAAAAGCTGTAATGACAAGAAGAAGACCTAAAATATTTTCTATGATAAAGAGATTTCTTTTGTGAGAATTGCCTGGATTATACTTTTCTGAACATTTTGAATAAGCATTGTTTTTCTCATCAAATTCCTCCCTTGCTTTGTTTGATTGCCCTTTACAGTTATCCGCTTCCTCGGTAGTTGCATTATAATTGTATTCGCACTTCGGAGTTTCGTATTGAGGATAAGAGCCACAATTCTTCTTAATCTCTGCAGTGTAATCATAATAACTTAGTTCTGGGTAAAATGCTTTGATGCCAAAAATAATGACAAAATAAAGAAGAAAAATAATCCCCAAGGTATAGGCTACTTTAAGCGCTTTCGTCATCTTGTGTCATAGTCAATGCGCTATATAAAGATTACTCGAGATTCTTCTCAATATCGACGAGACGATTTAGCTTTGCTTGTCTCCATTTTGTCGCTATGCCGCATTTTATATAATCTGCCTGGAATCCAAATGCATAGTCCGCTATTGCATCGTCCATTGTCTCTCCTGATCGATGTGATAGAATAGTTTTTATTTTATTCTTCTTGCAGAAATCAAAAATCTCTTGCAAAGCTAAAAGAGAACCGTTCTGATTAGGTTTGACAATAACTCCATTAATAGAATTGAGTCGTAATGCCTTCTTTATTCTGGTGATGTGTGTCGCGGTAAGATCATCTCCAACTATCAAATGTCTCGAATCATGTTTTATCTTGGAAAATGACTTGAAATCCTCTTCGTTAAATGGATCTTCTATATAGAGAAGATTGTATTTTTTCTTAAGTCCCTCTATATAGTCTATCTGCTCATCCGACGATAGAGTCTTGTCCTGGTAATGGAATTTTCCACCATGATAAAAAGTTGATGCAGCAACATCGATTCCTAATCTGACTCCTTTAAACGCTGAAAGCAATTGAAGAACTCCTTCTTCATCTAAAGATGTCTGCCATGCCCCTTCGTCGTTGGTCTTTTTCGACCCAAGTTTTGTTTTGAGTGCTAAATGTATTTTTTCCATAAGGGCTACATTATCTCCGACCGAGCTCTTTTGAGGAATAATAAGAAATTCTTGGACCACTGTATGATACTTGAATGCGGTACTATGGATTCCTCCCCCTACGGCATTTCCTACTGGGACAGGGATGCGCTTTGCCCTTGGATTTATCAATTGCCAGAGGTCTTTTTTCTGCTCTTTTGCTAGAGCCTTAAGGATAGCAGACTCTAATGCAAACAATGCATTTGCTCCAAACTGTAAAGGAGACCTTAGTTTGAAGATGGAAGATAAATGGTTTTCTATTTTTTTCAAACTTTTAAAAGATACAATTTCTGGAAAAGACTTAATTCCATTTATCGCGCGAATATTCCACTCTAGAGATTTATTGTATGTTGGAGTCTCGTATTTACCGGTAGATTTTCCAGAAGGTGCAGACGACTTAAAACCATTGATTTCAACCTCTATAGTGAGTTGACCACGAGAATCCCTAATCTGCTTAGCACCTATCTTCTTGATTATCACTAAATATATGGGACAAGCCTGTTTTTTAATCCTACTGTTCTTCTGCCCCATTACCTGATGAAGATTCTAGTTCTGCTGAGTCTTCGTCATGCTCTGCAAACCCTAATTCTGAGGCATCCTGGACAATCTCTTTCTCGACTTCCTGTTCTTTTGCGACAATCTCTTCATCTGAAACTTTCTCTTCTTTTACAGCAGAGAGTTTTTCTTTGCGCTTTTTTGGTGTCGGCCTATTGATTGCTATAGGTAAGACCCCTTCTTGAACTTCCAATTCTGCTATCTTCAGTGCGTCATATCTCAATTCCTTTAATTTTTCTTCAGAGATTTTAAGAAGCAATGGAGCATCCATAGTTATCTGCAATGCTCTTGCGCCAATTATCCTTGCCATTTCATATTTTGAGAAAACCTGTTGTTCCATGTTTATTTATCTCAGAAAAACTTTTTAAGTTTTTCGTTTAATTCGTCGTACTTTTTAGGGAGTATTTCCATGATCTTAATGAGCTCTTCTGAAGTAAATGGTTCTTCCCCACTCTTCTGACAAGAATTGAGCATGTACTGCCCATTCCATTTAGAGATTCCAAAAGTTACCCTTACATCACAGGCTTCTTGCTCTTCTCTTGTTGGGTCCAATATGATTGAATCACCCAGTTTATAAAAAGTAAATGATAGTGGTGCAGTTTCTTTAGAAAGAGGTATTGGGTCTTTTGTTCTATGTTTGTAATCAACATTGCCCTCTTCAGTCACTCCTGGAATGACTGCAGTCTTGAGAGCAGCTATTGCTCCTATAGTAGAAACGTCAACAAGATTCCCATCATCGTTTATAGGATAGATATCTATGATAACTGTCCAGACTTTCTCACCTTCCTTTACTACCAACTTCTTAAGATCTATCATGCCTGATTCTCTGATAGCACGATCTACAAGTCGTGGAAGCTCTATGGCTTCAAACTTTGGGGGGCCTTGCTCAAATCTTGGAGAAGCTAATGGCAAGAGATCTCCTGACACCATTAAGTTACCTTTATCTGGAGAATCTGGATAAGGAGAATCAAGATTCATTTTTACTCCAACTAAAACTTCTGTTTTTCCAAGTCTGACTCTGGCTGATCCTTCAGCGCAATTAGATATCTCGAAGTTCACATCTAGTGGCCTTAAGTCAAGAAGACCTCTTCCATCAAACCTTTTACCAGCAGAGAACATCTTTCTAAATGTCTCTATCGTAAGATTGGTTGTTTCCATCGAACTCATTTGAAGACCACCTGCGAGTTTCTCAACATTCTGCAACATTTAATCATTGTTCTACTACCTCCTTGAGGGCTTTTTTCTGAACTTCATAAATTTCATCACATGCCTGATTTGCAAACTCTATGACATCTTTGACTCTCTCTGGAGGAATCTTACCATCTAGCTGAATCAAAGTGAATTCATTAGTATTGGCCTCTTTTGCCAGAGGAAAATCGGTTGGTCCTTCTCCACCTTCAAAGTCTTCTTCTGCTTTTGTAAGATCAGTCACAATATCCTTGTCTTGCTTGCCTATTGCCACTGAACAAACGAGATTTTTCATTGGTATGCCTGCATGTGCCAAAGCTAAAGAAGCTGCATTAATCCCTGCTGTTCTTGTTCCGGCATCTGCCTGAATTATATATATCTGAACGTCTATCACAGTATTTGGAAATTCTTTAAGGTCTAAGACGGGAAGTAATGCCCATTCAGTCATTTTTGAGATCTCTTGTGACCTTCTTGAAGGACCTGGTTTCTTCCTATCATTGACAGAGAAACTTAGAAGATCATAATTACATCTTAGAATACCTGTTGCCGGATTTTGCATGTGTTGAGGATGGAGCAATCTAGGACCATATACAGCAGCGATTGCTATTGTATTCCCGAATGCAAACATCGCAGATCCATCAGCATTTGGGACTACTCCGACCTTTGCAGTCATTGGCCTTAATTCATTACTTTTTCTTCCATCAATACGCTTTAATTTATCAGCCATATTAATTTTCCTGGAACCAGGCCTCCATCTTATCTGTTAGCCCTTCAACTGCGACTTTTTCAGTCACAAACTCTATTGCTTTCCGTGCCCTTATCTCTGAATCTATATTATTACCTTTTATCCATACCCATCCATTTTGGCCTACAGTGATATTGCATCCAGTCTTCTCTTTTATAAGATTGATCATGCTTCCTTCTCGGCCTATCACTCTTGGGACTCTGTTTGGACTTACCCTGAAAATGAAACCTCCTTCGAGTTTGCCCAATCCTTTGCCCTTTATTGTCAAATCTATACCTCTAGTATTGACAGACCATACTTTTGCTGCCACAACTTCCCCTATGGCGAGGAACTGATCCATATCGCTCTTGTTGATGAATCTTGGTGATTCGTCAATTGGGAGAAATCCTGAAGAAGCAGAATCAATATCTACGACCCAACCATTAAAAGTTATGTTTGTGACCCTCCCTATTACTACATTATTTCTTCTTGGCACAAAAGCACCAGTTATGGCTATCACCTTTATTACCCTTCCAGCTTCCTCAGCTAAACCAAAACGATTTGCAACTATATTCTCTCCTTGTCTTCTTGCCCCTTCACTTGGTAGATAATCTTCTCCAGAAACGATAACTTCTCCAGGTATAACGACGCGTCTTTTTTTACTGCTTTCTTCTCCTCCATCGATAATTGCTTCCTGTTCTTCTAATGTATTTTTCATATGACTTGACGATAGATAATTGTAATTGCTCTATGGTCTCTGTGATTATTCTAAGTGGGTATAATTAAGGGTTTAAAAACCTTGCTAATCTGACCCGTCTATAAAAACGGAGTTTCTGGAAGGTTCTTTACTGTCTATCCTCGTGCGTATCACATCGCCATGCTCCAGAATTATTTTATTACTATATCTATAGTGAAATCTTTTTTGAGTGTGGCTGCGCGACAGCCTAAGTGATTCTCCAGATTATTTGGGCCTATGATTCTATACTCTACCATCTAATAGAAAATCCTCCAATCTACCACAAAGAGTACCAGTATTATTATTACTGCCCAAAAAGACTTACTCCTTACTTTTGGATTCTTGATGTTGCCTACTTCAAAGAG
>VGKP01000022.1 GCA_016866975.1 Candidatus Pacearchaeota archaeon | reverse complement strand
AATAATTCTGAAGCGAAGCTGAAGACTATCTGTTCCGAAGGAACCTCGTGCGACGGCTCCCCCTTCTATAATTCTACACGACGATTGAATATAACATCGCGATTTAACGATGTTTTTTGCACTATCTAAAAAAATAATCAATAAGCAAAAAATATGGGTTGAGGAGGTGCAACCTCCGAGCCGTTAAATCGCTGTTATACGCCCCGAGCGTAAGCGAGAATGCAATGTGGTTCGAGCGTAGCGAGAAAGTAAAAACGAAGCCCCTACTATTCAACTGCTTCTTTTATTGTTTTAAAAGATTTTAAGTATAGGATTACTCCAATTACTGCTATTCCAAGAAGTAATAATGTTATTGCAAAATTATACAAGAAGTATTGGTCTTTTGTTCCCAACATTAAAGGAGCAATCACATAATTTGTCCACATATTATCAAACTCTCTAAAAACCCAGATGCCCATAACAATATACCAAAACTTTGATTGCTTGATTGCTCCGTAAATGAAAATTAAAGGAAGAACAAAAGCCAAAATTAGTGTCCAAGAAAACATGAAATTAAAGTTTTCGAAGGTAGCTCTATTCAAATAGAGATTGTATAATTTTGAGATTAATCCAATTATGAGTAATCCTATAAGAACTTTGTTGAGATTGTTAAATGAAGATTCTCCTTTTCTCATATCATTCACTTAAAATCTTTTAGTTTAAATAGTTTGTGTTTTGTCTTCGCGCATAGCGCGAGGTGGGGCTTCGTTTTTATTGCGTATAACACTATGGCATCATAATTACATTTATGATACCATGCTAATAAAGGGTATAAGCATAAATATTTAAAAGATAAAGTCTATGATGCAGAAATGAACAAAGAAGAAGCTCTGCAAAAACTTCAGCAAGAGATTGAAATCCGTAATTTTTCACACAAAACTCTCAAAAGTTATACGAACTCGCTAAATAAATTCTTAAACTATTTAAAGAACAAGCAGTTTAGCGAACAAGAAGTTAAGGATTATATTCAAATTCAGATAAAGACACAAGCCCCTTCTACGATTGCACATGAAATTTTCGCAATTCAGTTTTTCTTTGAAAAAGTTCTTAATATCAAAATAAATATTCCGCGCCCGAAAAGAAATAAAATCTTACCCGATATATTGACAAAAGAAGAAGCTGGAAAATTAATTAATGCTCCTCTCAATGTAAAGCATGAATTAATTCTTAAGGTGCTTTATGGATGCGGTCTCCGCGTTTCAGAAATTGTCTCTTTAAACAAAAACGACTTGAATTTTGAAGAAGGTCTGATTCATATAAGAATGGCAAAAGGAAAAAAAGACAGGTTTGTAAAAATACCGGAATCAATTAAAGAGAAGTTGAAAAACTATTCTGTTTTAACGCAGGGAACAGTCTTATTTCAATCTCAAAGAGGTGGAAAACTTACTACTGCTACAATTCAGGCAATTGTTGAGAAAGCGGCAATAAGGGCAAGGATTACTAAAGAGGTCTATCCTCATCTTCTGCGCCACAGTTTCGCCACTCACTTGCTCGAGCAAGGAACAGATTTAAAAGTAATTCAAAAGCTCTTGGGACATAGTGATATAAAAACAACTCAGATATATACCCACATATCTCAACATTCCATAAAGAATATAAGGAGTCCATTAGACACATTATCATGTTAGAAAAACTCTCTTCAGTCCTGCAAAAAGCAACAGATAAAATAGCGAATGCTATCTTTCTTGACAAGGCACTAGTTGACCAAATTATCAAAGACCTTCAAAGGGCATTGATTGAAGCAGATGTCAATATTTCCTTGGTGTTAGAAATTACTAAGAAGATAAAGCAGGCTGCTTTGGATGAACGTATAAAAGGCCTTGAGAAAAAAGAACATATCATTAAACTCCTTCATGAAGAGCTGGTACGTCTTTTAGGGGAAAAGAAAGATATCATGCTAAAAGAGAGGGGAAACATTTTTATGATGCTCGGCCTTTATGGGCAAGGAAAGACCACTACAATTAGTAAGCTTGCGTCATATTATGCCAAGAGAGGCAACAAGGTCTGCGCGATTGGACTGGATGTCCATCGACCCGCCGCATCAGATCAGTTGAAACAACTCTGCGACAAGTTAAACATACCAGCCTTCATTTCCCCAGAAGAAAAAGACCCCAAGAAAATATGGAAAAAATTCGAGCCAGAATTAAAGAAATACTCTCTAGTCATTATTGACACTGCGGGCCGAGACGCTCTCTCCTCAGACCTAATAAAAGAGATAAAAGATATAGCAAAATTGGCAAAGCCAACAGAGACATTTCTTGTAATGTCTGCAGATGTAGGCCAGACGGCAAAAAAACAAGCTCAGACATTTAAAGAAGCCCTTGATATAACGGGTGTGATAATTACCAAAATGGATTCTACGGCAAAAGCAGGAGGTGCACTTACTGCATGTGCAGAAGTGAAAGCCCCTATAGTATTTATAGGCACTGGAGAAAAACCATCGGACCTTGAGTCATTCGACCCAGACTCATTCCTCTCTCGTCTTTTAGGCATGGGAGATCTTAAATCGTTGCTTGAAAAGATACACTCAGTAGTGGACAAAAGCGCTATTGAGGCCCAACAAAAAAGGCTTGAAGAAGGCAAGTTTTCTTTAGATGACTTCGCATCACAATTAGAGTCAATGGCAGGGATGGGTTCTTTTGACAAATTGCTTTCACATATTCCTGGATTAGGGCATCTCAAGGATAAAGTGCCTACTGAAGCAGTCAGTAAGCAGGAAAATCAGATGAAACACTGGAAAGCAGCAATTAAATCTATGACAAGAGAAGAGAAAGAAAACCCTGAGATATTAGAGAAGCAGACCTCTCGCATTGCCCGTATCGCAAAAGGTTCAGGAACAACAACTTCCGATATTCGCGCCCTCATCAAACAATATAGGCTCCTCAAGGAAATGATGCACTCAGGATCCGCAATGAAAGGCCTTGAGTCAGGAGCGTTAGACCAGAAGACAATGATGAAGTTTGCAAAGAAATTTGCTAGGAAGGTAAAATTCTGATGTTGGAATTAAGATTCGAGACTGCAGATATATTATTTACAAGAGACCTAGCTCCGAATATTTATGGGGAATTTATCAATAATCTGCCCTTGATATCTCAATTTTGCAGACAGAAAGAAGTTGGTCTGTCCAGGATAGATACTACGGATGAGAAAGGATATGAAGAGTTGATGCTGTTCTTTAACGATGATTGTGGAGGATATACCTTACAAGGGATAAGAAACTATCTGCAAGAAGACTAATATGATTTCTGAAGTAATATCTCAAGGAGCAGAGGCCATAATTTTTAAAGAAAGAGACAGAGTTGTCAAAAATAGGATCAAAAAAGGTTACAGATTATCTCAGTTAGATGAAAAGATAAGAAAGAGTAGGACGAGAAAAGAAGTTAGATTGATAAGGAAAGCATCTTCAATTGTGCCTGTCCCAGAGTTGATTTCATTCTCTGAAGATAAGTCTTTGATAGAATTGGAGTACATAAATGGCAAGAAGATTTCGGATTGTTTAGATAAATTAAAGAATAAAATTGCGATTTGCAGAAAGATAGGCTCTCAGATTGCAAAACTTCACGATGCAAACATAATTCACGGAGACTTGACAACAAGTAACATGATTCTCTCTCCAAACAATTCCGTTTACTTCATTGACTTCGGCCTAGGTTTCGAATCAAGTCGTATAGAGGACAAAGCAGTTGACCTGCATCTGATTAAAGAAGCTCTAGAAGCTAGGCATCATAGGGATTTTAAGAAGTGCTTCAAGGCAGTGATGCAAGGATACAAGATTTCAAAAAACTATTCTTTGGTCTTGCAGAGATTTAAGCTTGTTGAAAGTAGAGGCAGATACAAGGAATCTTACTGACTCAAGACATTTATGGGCTGAAGATCGTTCTTGGCCAATACATGATTGACTTTAAGATCACAAAAACGATGCGCCACCTCGGCTTAAAAGCCGAGGTTTGTTGCAGGCGCTCGTTTTTGGAGATGCTCGGGAACCACCACACCTTGAAAGGTGTGGTTTTCATCGGTTCCCGACATAAGAAGGAGGTGTTGTTTCAGGTACGCCTTCTTTTAAGAAATAGGCTCTATCTTCATATATCTCGACCAGCGCAGTCAGCTCGCTCTTTCCATCTGGCAACTCCATCCCTATATAAAAGATTCCGGCTCTTAAATCCTCATCAAACACTCTTACTCCTGAAATATTCTCCAACTCTTCTATAACTTTGGTCACATCTATGTCTTCCAAACCCATATTTTACTTTCTATGTAAATGACCTTATAATATTTCCTGTTATTCCTCTCTTATATTGAGAAAAGACAGAATCATAACCTTTGTAAAGCAAGGTGCTCCTATCGGCAATATACTCTATTCTTAATGCACCTGAATTGAAAGATTCTGACACTGAATCTGGATTTTGTAACGCGCTCAATATTTCCGATTGTGTAGTATATATCACAATGTCCTTCTCGTTAGGTTTTCCTCTCTTGACGCTTATAGATCCAGATAATACAACTACCTTATAACTCTCTTCATTTACAATAATTTCAAATTGAGGAAAATCTCCCCCGGGAGTAGCCGGATGAAGATTATACACTCTCAACAAAGCCAAGAAATAATGTACATGATCTTCATTAAATCTCTCATGCGCTTCGCTAATACTCATCCCAGATATGGGATTTGCAAGTTCCCCTGTAGCCATCTTACTATCATAATAATGGTCATACCTAGGACCAATTGTCGCTGAGAAAATATAAAATCCTGTCAAGACCAAAAGTGTGAGCAATATTCCTAATCCAAGCCACTTTGTTCCTCTTTTGTTCATGAAATATTGAAGGCTAACTAATTTTTAAACCTCTCCACAAGACTTATAATGATAAAACTGTAGTCATATTTATGCATAAAAGATTCAAGATACTTGCAGCTGCAGACATTCACGGAGACGCAAGACTAACAAAAGAGCTTGCAAAAAGAGCAGAGAAAGAGAATGTCGACCTTGTAGTTTTATGCGGAGATATAGTCGGCAATGTTGAGACGAAAGACCTTATAAAGCCTTTCCGGCAGAAAAAGAGGAAAGTCCTTATAATCCCGGGTAATCACGAATCTTTTGCCACAGCAGATTTCTTGGCCGAGCTTTATGGGGTTAAAAACATCCACGGTTATTCAGTAAAATACGAGAATATAGGCTTCTTTGGTGCCGGAGGCTCTTCAGATATCATGTTTTTCCCAGGGGCGCTATCCGAAGATGAACTTTTTAATACATTGAAGAAAGCAAACTCTGGATTGCAAGGCATTGAGAAAAAAATAATGGTCACTCATATGCACCCCAAAGGTAGTGCATCAGAATTCTCAGGCATTCCCGGAAGCAAGGCAATCACCAAGGCTATAAAGCAGTTCAAGCCAGATATCCTTCTTCATGGCCACATCCACGAAGCTGGAGGCATGGAAAATAAGATAGGTGGGACAAGAGTTATCAATGTAGGGAGAGAAGGCAAGATAATAGAAATTTAGTAAGATTTATATATATGTTAAACATGTTTAACATATGGGGAAGACATTTATAGCAGTAAGAGATGTAGATGAAGACACTTTTAGAAAGCTAAGAGCGAGAGCTATAGCGGAAAGGAAGAAGATAGGGGATCTTTTGACAATGCTCATGAAAAAATACCTTGAAGAAACACAAAGTAAATCTCTTCAAGACAATCTTGAGAAAGTTAAAAAAGCATTGGATTTCAGACCCATCGATTTTGGGCCAGGAAACGAAAGACTTAGTGAAAAAATTGATGAAATTCTTTACGGAAAAGAGAATGATAATAATTGATTCAAGCGTGCTAATTGCATATCATAATATTGAAGATCAAAATCACCAAAAAGCGACAGAACTATTAGATAGGGTTAAAAGTGGCAAATATGGGAGCGCTCACATCACAGATTATATTTTTGATGAATGTGTGACAGTACTTTCAGCTAGAATAAAGAATAAAGAGAAATCTTTAGCCCATTGCGGAAAAATAAAAGAATTCCCAATCATCAAAGTAGATGAAGAAGTCTTTGAGGAAGGATGGTTAATATTCAAAAATCAAGAAAGATTAAGATTAAGCTTTACAGATTGCACCATCATCGCCTTGATAAGAAAAAATATTGCAAATGTTCTAGCCACATTTGATAAAGACCTTGCCAGTGTGCCTTTAATAACTGTTGTCAATTAAACAACGCAAAAATCTTTATTAACCCTATTCTTCCTTTACATTTATGATAAAGTTAAAGACAAGACAAGACTTGATAAAGGAGTACATTGAATTCTTCAAAAGCAAGCATCATAAGCATATTCCTTCTTCATCCCTTATACCTGAGAACGACCCAACAGTTCTTTTTACAACTGCAGGCATGCATCCTCTGGTCCCCTATCTCACTGGCCAGAAGCATCCTCTAGGAAAACTCTTAGTAAGCGTCCAGAAATGTATCCGCACTCAAGATATTGAAGAAGTAGGAGATACTACACACCACACCTTTTTTGAGATGCTCGGTAACTGGTCACTAGGAGACTACTTCAAGGAAGATGCTATCAAGTTCTCTTTTAAATTTCTAACTGAGATATTAAATATACCTAGAGAGAGGCTTGCAGTCTCTTGCTTCGCAGGAGATTCTGATGCTCCAAAAGATACAGAATCAGAGAAAATCTGGCTCTCCTTGGGCATTCCAAAAGAACGTATTGCATTTCTTCCAAAAAAGAATAATTGGTGGGGACCAGCAGGAAATACCGGTCCCTGCGGTCCAGACACTGAGATGTTTTACTGGAAGTCCAAGACCAAGCCTCCAAGAAGATTCGATGCTGAAGATGAAAACTGGGTGGAGATATGGAATGATGTCTTCATGCAATACAATAAAGATAAATCTGGAAAATATTTCTCATTGTCTCAGCAGAACGTAGACACGGGCATGGGTGTAGAGCGTACACTCGCCGTCCTAAATGGTCTAGAAGACAACTATCAAACTTCCATTTTCCAGCCAATAATCAAGGAGATAGAACTTCTCTCTAATAAGAAGTATGGCAAGAATGAAGAAGAGACAAGAGCAATGAGAATTATTGCAGACCATATTCGTGCAGCAACTTTTATCCTTGGAGACGAAAGAGGGATAAAGCCAAGCAACTTAGGACAGGGATATGTCTTAAGAAGGTTGATAAGAAGAGCAATAAGATATGCCCGTATCTTGAGTATCCCTTCTCCATTCGCATCTAAGATAGTAAAGACAATTCTTCCTATCTTCCCTGATTACCAGGAGTTGCACAGAAACCACAAGTTCATCACTCAACAACTTGATGAAGAGGAGATGCGTTTCAATCAAACGCTTGAAAAGGGTCTTAAGAAATTCGAAGAGATTTCAGAAGACTTGAAGACTATTATTCCCGGCAAAGAAGCCTTCTTGCTTTTTCAAAGCTATGGATTCCCTATAGAGATGACACAAGAATTGGCGGAAGAGAAAGGTCTCAAGGTAGACTTAGAAGAATACAATCAGGAATTCCAAAAACATCAAGATCTCAGCAGGACAGCTAGCTCAGGAATGTTCAAATCCGGTCTAGCAGACAATTCAGAAGCCACAAGAATGCTACATACAGCTACGCACCTATTAAATGAAGCGTTAAGAAGGATACTATCAAAAGAAGTAAAGCAAAAAGGATCCAACATAACTCAAGAAAGGCTAAGGTTTGACTTCAATTTCCCAAGAAAGCTTACGTCTGATGAAATTAAGAGTATAGAAGACTATGTAAACGAAAAAATAAAGTCAGCTCTTGCAATCACAAGGTCTGAGATTCCATTGAAAGATGCCCTCTCATCTGGGGCGCAAGCAGAGTTTGGAGCAAAATATCCTGAACTTGTCTCTGTATACACTATAGAAGATCCATCAGACAAAAAAGGATGGTTCAGCAGAGAGATATGCACTGGACCTCATGTCTCAAACACTTCCGAGTTAGGAAATTTTAAGATAATAAAAGAAGAAGCTTCTGCTGCAGGAATAAGAAGGATTAAAGCAGTCGTTGAATGATAAAACCTGAAGACAAACACTCAATAGTATGTTGCTTCTTCAGAAAAAATCTTTGGTGTCACAAAACTCTTCGTGTTTTAGCCTCGACTTAAAAGCTGGAGTTTTAGCCAAGTTCCTTGACATAAAAATCCTCCATAAAAAGCAGCGCTCAATGTCTCATAGAAAGTCGAAACCGTAAAACTGTCGGCAAAATAGATTGGCTCTACACCCCGTGAGACAAAACGATGAAAGTTCAGGTCCATCTGTAGCTTTTTGCGTCGGTGTTTTTCCAGATGCGGATCAAAAAGATCGAGTTGTTTAGGAGGATCTGCATGACGATGGCGGGGTACAAGAGCTGTATCATGTTTCCCGCTTCCCAGCAACGCCTCAATTTCCTTTTCAAGTTTCCCTCTCATTCAAAGTCAAGAAAGAAGCTTCTTAAATAGGTAAGGTTAAACTCTGCAGTAACAAATCAGAGCAAAGCATATGTTCCTACACCACAAGAAAGCAGAAGCATATACCATCCCAGCCATCTCAAGTTTTTCCGATCGTTTAGCACATAATTGAAAGAGAAATGCATCACTATCAGGCTTACTCCAAAAGCCACAAATGTGGCCCATATAAGCTCAGACGGCAACGGTTTATTTCCTGCAAGGACAAGATTCGCTCCAAAAATTAGAGGAATTGAAAGAAGGTACGAAAACTTTATTGCTTCTCTTTCTCTTAATCCAAGTAACAAGCCTGTAGCTATTGTGCTTCCGCTCCTTGATACTCCTCTAAATAGTGAAAGTATTTGTGCAATCCCTATAAATAAGGCTATTTTCCAGGTTATCTTCACATTTCTTTTTGGAGCCATAGATCCCATAAAAAGTAATATGCTTGTAATGCCAAATCCTACGGCAAGTAATAACCAAGTATCAGAAATTTTCTCCATGAATGTATATATTAATCCTCCGGCTATTACAGCTGGTATAGCCCCAATTAACAAATATAATCCCAATTTGCCATTTTCAGTATTAAACCTAAGCGAAACCATCTCTCTCATTATATCTACAAGATCTTTTCCAAAATAGACAAAAACAGCCATTAATGTCCCAAAGTGCAATGCAACGAAGAATAAAACCCCTGGTTCGGATTTAAGGAACATTTGGACCATCGTGAGATGTCCAGAACTAGAGACAGGAAACCATTCTAGTAATCCTTGTATCAAAGCATAAACCAGTACCTCCAAGAAAATCATTAAATGAGCCGCAAAACAGCATTAATAAAGATTATTGAACTCTATAAAGCACCAAGCAACTCTTTCCCTGTAAGAACAAATAATAATACCCATATCAAGATATATACAATTCTCCAAAAGCTCAATGGTTTATTAACGCCTTTTGTGATTGCTGGAAGAATATCCTTTGCATAGAGCAATAATGCCATCCCAAACATAAGACTTGCAAATCCCATTACTGCCATTATTTGAACCAAAGTTAATTCAAGTATCAGATAATAAAAAACTACTGCTGTAAAGATTGCATAAACGAATCCTGCAATCTTGGGATTCTTATATATAAGGACAACAACCTTGGAATACCAAGTCTTTTTAGAGAACAGCACAATAACTAGCTTTATAAGGCCTAAAATCACAATCAGACTTGCTATCACTTCTACAGCAGTATAACTCCAAGTCATAATTCTGAAAGTAATAAAGAATTTATAAATCTTTCAAATGCACCTCTCTTTTCACTGGAACGAAAAAAGAAAAAAGAAAAAAGTTTTTAGGTGTTCCTGCACTTCCAGCACAGTGCTGCACGTCGCGTCAGCTTGCTTCGCAACACGCTCATCACATCGCCTGAGTCGCCACCTTGCTCAAGGTCATAGGAGAGATCAAACAGCTCTCCACACTTCTTGCAAGATACGGCCATTGCAGTCATCAAGGTCGTTTGTGCGTTCATAAATGATTGAGATGCCTTTTCTTTATATATAAATCACAATTACAGATTAATATGATTGGAAACAATTAAGGTTATATACCGAGTCACTGGGAAAGTACAAACACTGCGTAATTGACAATCAGGTACACAATCTATCGATTATTTATTCGAAAAACGATAGTGTCACTTTCATTTTTGTCATCTTTCTTCTCTTCAGCTCTCTTGTCTTCTTTCCTCTCACCACCTCCGCCGCCTCCCCTGGAGACTTCTTTAGTTGGAGTAGAAGAGGATTCATCGACAGGCTTTGCTTCTTTCCCTATATGTAGTTCAAAGCTCACATCTGGATATATAGTCTTAACACCTGCAACGCCATAGCCTTTTCCTGTCCCTACAAGCTCCACGCCTTCTGCAAAAAACACTCCCTCTTGAGCAGGTTCAGCAAATACTTCAGAAAGAAGAAACACTTTCTCTTGACTTCCAAGTTTAACAAAAATCTGTGAATCTCTTGGTACAAACTCCCCGGCCGTAAATTGCAATTTTAATTTTCCTGTAACAGGCTCTCCTTGTACATAGTTGCCTTTGACATCTGCAACAGCTCTGCCAGTATCTTCGATGACTTTTCCTGTAGGGTAAGGTACAATTGAAATCAAAAAAACGATGCGCCACTGCGGCTTAAAAGCCGCAGTTTGATGCAGGCGCTCGTTTTTTGGATGCTCAAGGAACAACTCCAGCTTAAAAGCTGGAGTTTTAGTCAAGTTCCTTGACATAAAAA
>VGKP01000021.1 GCA_016866975.1 Candidatus Pacearchaeota archaeon | reverse complement strand
GGCATATCCTTGGTAAACTGGCCTGGCAAGGACTGCTGCTCTTTCATCATTATAGCTGGTAGAGGTAGTTGTACCTATAAGTCCAGTTTGTGCTTGATCAGGATTAGCTACGCCCTGTTTGCCATATTAAATCTCGTAACTGGTTGCCCCAGTTACCGGGCTCCACCTTATAGTATTTCTTAGAAAATAATCGTTATCTCCACTGATAGAGTTTGAACTGCAAACAGAATCTCCCTTTGTAATAACTGGAGCTGGAGTAGCTGTAGCATCGCATCCAGTAGCCGCACTCACTATGCTCACAGAAGAAAAAAAAGGAATTAAACTAAGAAATACTAAAAAGATTAAACTCGATACCTTCTTTTTCATCTTATCGTGAGAAATTGAAACTTTATAAACTTGGCGATACACTTTCGAAGACAGACTACCTCCATACAAAAAGCCTTATTCTTTTTGTCTCTGAATGAGGGGATGTTGTCAATGAGCCACCAATAAACCTCTCGCTTGCATATACATCCTTTGCAGGAACTGATTCAAGTTTGCAAGGGTCTGTTGTTTTGCATATCAAAAGTGCGAAATCAGCCCCTATCTGCGGCAGTCTTGCTTTAACAAATCTCTCGAGTTCAGCTTTTATCGAAGGGTCATCCTTCACTATCTTCTCCCTGAACGATTCTGTGCGGGATATCTCATCTAGTATTGCAGGAAGGTTAGATGTAAAGTCCTGGCCTTCAACTGACTTTGTTCTGGCCATCAGCAACAACATCGCCATTACTATTAATATTGCTATGCACGCCTCAGCTATCCTAAGCCAGCCTCTCTTTCCTACCATATTCCAACTCCCAACTCACTGTATTCAAGCTTATCATTCTTCAATATAGAATCTAATCTCTTGCTCTTGATCCTGAAATCTGAGGCTTGTTGTAACGGCACGTCTGTTATTATCTTGCCAGATGCAGACACAAAGATGAATCCATATGATATTTCAGGAGGAATGCCTAGCACTTTTTTAGTGCCTGAGGGATCAGACTGGTATGCAGATACAAGGTCAATGACTTTTTTCTCAGATAGAACTTTTCTTGAGTTAACTGAAGCCACAACAAGTGCCTCTATCTTATTTGCTCCAGGTATCGAGTCATTGACTCCAGGCTGTTTTGTATTTGAAGGCTTCTCACTTTCAACTATATCTTTTCCAAATATCAATGTCACAAAAGGATGATTTGACCTACTCCAGTCGAATTCAACTTCCCCAACATTTCTGTCTATAATTTCACTTTTTAATACAGTACCTGAAGCAGTGATTGCTCTGACCTGCCAAGGTTGCGGGAAAGGCTTGCTCATATTCAAGGTGAATCTATGATTTGTTGATATCTGGCTTGCATTGACGACTAAGCTTGCAAATACAAGGTCAGTACTTACTCTTTCTTCAACATTTGAATATATCTGGTCAAGCAGAGATTCGCTGGTATGAGGTACTGAGAATGGCTTGAAGTAAGCAAACGCAATTATCAAAGCACCTGCAAATATCACAAAAGAAAGAATCATTTCTATATGTTCTATTCCTCTTTTATTCATGATGCGACTAGACAACTTCAGTTTATATACGTTGCTTCAATATATCTCTTTGACATCTTTTAGGGACCATTGCTAGTTTTAAATATCGCTTATCTCTTAATGATTGATGGATATCAGAGCAATACTTCTAGAAGAAGTAAAGAAAAAGAACGAATTCTCCACTCTTCCTGATACTCTTATATTGGAAACTGTGGAAAAAGTGCTCAAAAAATTTCCTAAGGTTGAAATTACCCCTCATCAGATCAAGATTCTTGTCAAAGAAATACGCGCGCTTCTTCATCGTTCAACAGGCATGTTTCAGAAAGGAAAAACTGGAAAGAAAAGGAAGGGAGTATTAGATGCCCAAGAACTGCTTAAGACACATTTATCTACTTATGAGCGGACGGATTTTTACCAGTTAATCAAGGAAAAGATAAAATCTCTTGGTATAAAGAGCATATTGGATATAGGTTGCGGCTTAAATCCTCTGGCACTTGCTTCTCCAGAGCTCCTGTATAATGCTTGCGATATCAGACAGGATGAGATTGATATTATTAATAACTATTTCAAGAGTCACGGCATAGAGGGGCATGCATTTGTATTTGACATAAGAAAATTCAATTCCGATCTTCCGAAGGCGGATCTCTGTTTATTATGGAAGATAATTGAGATAGTCGGAGGCGACACTCACAGATTGACCAGATCTTTGTTGAATGGTCTTGACTGTAAATATATAATTGTTAGTTTTTCAACTGTTACTCTATCAGGAAAAAATATGAGGCGAAAGAGAAGGACGTGGTTTGAGAAGATAGTTTTAGAAGAGAATTTGGCTTTCGATATTTTTGAGACTACCAATGAGATATTTTACATCATAAAAAAGGCTAAGAACCAGTAGCTACTCTCACTCCAGTCGTTATAAGCAAGGCCGCTATACACAATATGAAAGAATGTTTCAGTCCTGCCTTTATTGTGCCTTCGCTTAGTTTTCCTATCACCAGTCCAGCACAAAAACCTTGGGACATTAAAAGATAGAGGAAAGGCGCAGCCAGGTCCTGGGCCTGTTTCTTATCATCTCCTACCTGCTTTAACTCCACATTTTTTAGATTCTGTATGTTTATATTAAATCCTCCCAATTGGCTTATTCCAGATGTCAATGGCAATATCTTGTATTCCATGACCATCATAATGCCTATGAATATGAAAAATATGATGTACCCTTGCACTACCAAAGTAGATATTCCCGCTTTTCTCTCTTTTTTCAGTTTCTCTACTTCTGCGATAGACTTTGCCGCAGAATCCAATATATAGTCTATATCCCCTCCAGCTTTCTCTGCCTCACTTATCAATGTGACAGCACGCGTTATTATCGGGTTGTCTACTTCATATGCAAAAGTTTGAAGTGCTTTGTTCACAGGAATGCCTAAAGCAATCTGATTCCCAAGTTTGACTATATAAGGAGTGAGAGGACCATAATTTTTCGATTTCATATTTATTATGCTCTTGCTTACCGGAGTGCCAGTAACTACGCTTTCAGCCAGATTTCTGGAGAATTCAAGGAACATCTCTCCAATTTCCTGGTCTCTTTTGTTTTCAAGCATTATGTCTAAGATGAATGGCAGAGCAATTGCCGTAAATGCTAGCCCAAGAACGAAAATGAAAAGATTCCTGTCAGTATCGCCTCTGAAAAATATCAGCGCCACTACAAATAGTATTATTCCAAATACTATGCCTATCCAATGTATTTTTTTTAATTTCATCTTAATCTCCTGGTTGTTTAAATTTGAGGAACATTAGGAAGAATGAGTTGATTATACCTATTATAGCTACTATGCCAAGACCAAGCTGAGTCGATGTGAATCCTGATCCTGCCTCTGATGCAGTAATTATGACAAGCAGTATCATTACTATCATTGGTGCGGCTATGACAACACTAATGTATATATCCATGAATGCTTCCGCCAATTTTATGAATTTCTCTCTTTCCAGTCGGTAACTAAGCAATAGAGTCTCAGATCTTTTTTCAAAGAAGTTCTGCAAGTCTCCTCCAGATGTGATTGTGGTAGACAGCCCAGAAAAGAGTTCGGCTAGTTTTGAGCTAGGAGTTGTTTTTGAAGCATTTGTAAGTGAGGTAACAAGGTCATATCCATAGAGATTGACTTGATTCATGACTTTCCTTATCTCTTTCCTTAGAAAAGGATATTCCTTGCTCAATGCTATTATCTTGAATATCTCGCTTGGTTCTATTCCTGAACCTGATATGGCGCTCATGTGTATGACTGCGAATGGAAGCTCTTGGTCTATTCTCTTCTCAAGCGTATCTTTCTCGCTCGAAGGATAGTAATATATCATTGAGAAAACTATTAAGGGTATGAATATCGGCATCAATATTACATAAGGTATCCTTGATATTATGCTTCCAGAAGCTAGCGATATAGGAGGAAAAGAGTTAAGCATGAAATCAAAATTGAAGAACAGGAAGAATACTGCCAAGAATAGAGATAATATGAATGCGATTAAAGTAGTGAATAGCATCATTGCAATATAAGTTGAGAACAAAACATCCATATTCGCTTTCTTTAGAGTCAAGGACAATGGTGCAAAGTTGCCTTTTTTTATGAGGTTCTGTGCAGTGTCCAGGAAGAATCTATTGGATACCTTGAGATATCCTCTCGTGGCTTTGAATTCTTCAAATTTCTCCTCTTTTATCTTTTGTTTTTTCTTAAGCCTCTTTAATAATTGCTCATTTATGCTTAGCTTTGATAGAAATACTTCTCTGTCCCCAGTGTTAAGAGTTACAGCCACATCAGCGTCTCTTATCTTAAAGTGTATGCTCTCAAATTTTATTCCTTCCCTTGGAGATAGCTTCTGTGCCACAGATACTTGAGTGAGCATCTTTGGGATGGAGTTGTTCAGTATCTTGATGCTTGTACTCAAGGCGTCTATAGATGCATAAAGAAGTTTTGCCTCGGATGGGCTGCTATTGTCTAACTTGCGATAATATGTGGATATCTCACGGAGCATTTCTATTTCAGTGTCTATATTTGCTATTATCTCTTCAATCATAATATGTGGGCTATCTGGCTTTGGAAAGACAGAATCTCCTTTTTAGCTTCATTCAGACTTTCTACGTCTTTCTTTTTTTCAGCATCTTCCAGCTTCGCAAGTGCATCTTTTATACCGCTTAATAACTGGGCTAAAAGAACTATATCCTCTCTTTGCATACACCTCATCAAGCAAGGAGATTTATATATTTTTCACTATCTTAGAGAAGTTCTATTCAACGATATTATATGTATTCAGGACCTCTACAGGATTCTTGTAATAGTCATTTATTACTTTCTGGACCTCTTCAAACCTAAAGACTTTCTGCTGGTAAAGGGCATACATGAGCTTGGCTCTGGTCGCAAATTCTTTTTCAAGTTTCTCGACAGGTATTCCGTGTCTGTTTGAGATCTTTTCAAAGACTTTGCTCTGCTTCTTGAAAAAGAACACATCTTTTGCAGGATCCCATTTCATTGGAGAGTTAACCATGGCAGTGCCATCTCTGTTAACATTAACAATCTCCACAACTTCTCTCAGACGACGCGTCTCATGCTTATCCACTATAGCATGAGACATCACAGCAACGCAATCAAGTGAGTTTACAAGGGTAGGTGACAATTCTATTGGAGGGGTCTGAAGTCTTCTTATCAAAGTGTCTACCGAGTCTGCGTGCATTGTGCTTATTGCCGCATGGCCAGAAGCCATTCCCTGGAATAGTACGAATGCTTCTTTTCCTCTGACTTCTCCCACTATCAGGTAGTCAGGCGTCTGACGAAAAGAGTTCTTCAATATAGCGAAGAGGTCTACTTCTCCGACCTTCCCTACTCCTATGGATGTTCTAGATACTGCTGGCAACCAATTCTCCCTGGGGAGATTTATTTCTCTAGTATCCTCAATTGATACCACTCTCGCCTCTGGAGGAATAAAGAAAGCCATGGCGTTCAGAAGTGTCGTTTTTCCAGATGCAGTGCCTCCAGCAATCAATATGCTTGTCTTATACTGTATAAGTATCCAGAAATAAGCTAACATCTCAGGACTGACAGTATTCAATGTAATGAGTTGGGTTGGCGTCCAAGGTATTTTTGTAAATTTACGAATGGTGTCAAACATATGCATGGGCTTATTACCAGCGATATAATATGTGCACGGCTCGAGTTCAATATCATATACGGGATCTTTGTTTTCTACAACCGCAACTTCTTTGATAGGTATAAACTCACAGGGCTGCCCAATCATCTTTCTGATTTCTTTTAATTCCGGTTCTACTTCTTGTATCCTGGGATGTTTTTCAAATGAAGAAAGAAGAGCCTGGGCAAATTCTCGTGAAAAAGTAGGATAGTAGATTCTATTAAAACTCACATTGCACTCGCGAAGCAATTTTTTTTGAATAATTCCTATTTTGCGGATAATAGCAAGAAAGGGCGCCGCGGGAACTCGTTGATGCCTGATGAAGGTCTTATGTGAAATTTGTTTTGAAAGTAAGTGCGCAAGGCGTTCTTTTTTACGAGGAGAATAAAATCCAATCTGATCTGCAAAAGATTGATAATACGGGGAAGGAATATTGAGACGATACTCGCCAGATTCTTTTCTTATATAGGAGTATATGCTTAAACGGGCGAGCAAATATGAGATGCCTTCAGCAAGTTTTTCCGAAGACGTTTTATAGCTCAGGCCTGCGCTCATAGTTCCATCGCCATCAAAGAGACCGCGAAGAAATGCACTAACTGTTGCATGGTCTGATTTAAAGATAATCTGCGGCACAGCGATAGAATGTGCCTTCTTACCATAAGGAATATCAAATACTCTTTGGAAGAAGAAGGGAACAAAGGAATTGCATAGATAGACACGATTCCCTCCATAATATGTCTCGTATTTTCCAAATGTGGTCTGAAGAGCTTCTTGTACTTTATTGCGAAGGCCTTCTTCAAAAGTGCAGATATCAATGCTGTTAGGAGACAAATGACCATCGCTCGCGATAATTCCTGCAAGATAGGCAAGAGTCTCGTCTATTTCAAAAGGAACTTTAATAGTCTTACTTTTTTCTTTTGTCCCTCCTCCGTAAACATTGAGTGAGATCGCCCCTAGATTTGAGAAATCAAAGGATTGATTTTTACAGAGATGATCAAGCACATTGAAGGAGAGAGAATTTCCCCTGCTGAGGATCTCATAAAAGTAAGAAGGGCCCACACCATAGGTTTGAGCAAGAAGTTGTCGATATTTTCCATGATCCTCTGATGATGCAACAGATCGGACCACCTGCTGCACCAACTGAAGGATAGGTTGTGAACTAATGATGGAAATATTTTTATGGTAAGAAAAATCTTTTAGTAGCGAATACACATCAACTTTTTGCCGATATCCTTCTGCCTTTATCCTTGCAGGCATAGGCACGAGCATTCCAGGTTTAAGTTCTCGCGCCTCTAAAGTATGTAATTTATCATCAGCTACATGAAACTGGTGATCAAGTGTGACTTCTGCTTCACCACCATCTTCAAAGGTCACTTTCACAAGTTTTTCTGGAGATTTTACCTTAATAATGCTCTTAATTCTAGAGTTTTTTTGCTCTAAATTTTCTGCTTCGACTCCACAACATCTCAAGTTTATAGGCTCTACAATTTCATTTCCTTCTTCTATTTTGGAACCAAATATTTTCTTAGAATCTTCAAATAACTTGCTTATATCTTTCACGTTCCCATCATTTAATTGCACAAGCCCCTTTTTTAGACAGAAAGTGGGCCCTCTAGAGGTCACGTCTTTGGTATACGTAGCATTTACTCTGCTTCCATCAGGTAAAGCTCCATCAAGCAATGGCTGTGCATAAGAAACGTACCTACCAGTCCTCTGAGCAAGTTTCTCTACAAAACTGGCTATCTCTTCAACATCGTGGTACCTTAGATTGGTCCTAAGATTCCTATATACTCTGTGCACAACATAAACAGGAGTATCTACTCCGTTACATTCTACATCTTCTATGAAGTAATCTCTAAGTAGAGGGTCGAGATCATTCAAGCCTATGAAATCTCGGAATAAGTAATAAAATATCTTATGATATGACTCGTTAGTAACTTTCATGTTGAGTTCATCGATAAGTAGGCGGGCAGTCTTGTCTATGTATTCAGATGCAGCATCTAATGTCTTATCTACAGCTACATTTATATTTATTAGTTCAAGCATTGCACTTTCCAATTTCTTAAGTGCTTCATGTTCGTAGTCATGTAATAACGGCTCCTCTATTTCATATACAAGTTCATTTATCTTTGAATCCCAGTATATATGCGCAGAAGTATATGGAGGGGCTAGCATATATCTAACGTTTATCTTTTTCTTGTCTTCTATCCTTGGCAGTGGAGGGACTGTCGGACTAAAATCGATAAAGCTCACCATAAAAATCCAAAAGTTATTTGCTTATTTAAAACTATGGTTAAGTAACAAAATTTGCAGGGTTCAGGATATCTCTTTGATATCTATATTAAGGTTATTTACATTTGTAATTGAGAATTGATAAGGGGTTGCCGCAGGATTGAATCTTTTTGAACTCTGTGTGCCAGAATATGTAATGTCAGCATCATAATGTACCCTGAGGGTCGTCTTGAACTTATCTTTATTAGTTTCAGTTTTCACTTCTATTCTTCCTCTTTTTATCGAGACTCCAGGCTCGGAATATTCTACTCCCAAGTCTTCGATAGTGAAGATTATGTCGTTTGTGTCAGCCTTCACAGTAAGATAACCTTTCTTTATTAGGAACTCCGGTATGACTCTGGAGCTTCCGGCAGCATTGGTTCCGACTTCAACTACTTTCCGGTCTAGGAGATTTAATGCCTCAATACTCTGCTCAACAGCTGCTCTGTCATTTGACTGATTTATCTTAGGCATTAGATATCCAAGGGTCATGGCAATCAATGTCAAGCCAATAAGGGTGTATATTACAGTTTCAATCCATACCTGTCCATTTCTTCTCATGTGCAAGACACCAATTTTATTCTATCGCTTGCTTCGCAAGTTCTTTCATTATCTAATATCGGAAAGACTGAAACATATCCCTGTATTCTATTCTTAGGAAAGTACTTATAAGAGCGAGATTCTCCGAGCTTAGGTAATTTTAAAGTATCACTGGCAGGACAAGTGGCTTCATACCCTATTATATCTCCTGCAGAGCATGATCCTGGAGTATTCTCAATGAACTTGACACTTTCACTCAATCCTCCTTCTGTTGTAAATACAAATTGTATTCCTTTCACCTTCTTTGCAACATCTGGATTTATCTGTGCAGTCTTGATAGATATTTTTGCTACAGACAGGTCAAAACAATTCAGGTTGAAAGAAGAATCAAAAGTGTAATAGTTTTTATAGGGCGAGCATTCAGTGCTGCTTCTTAAGCTATCTCTGACAAATGGTATTGCTACAGTGGCTACCATGACTGCAAGAGCAAGAGTAAGGACCACCAATAACATTGTAGCAACTATTGCTGAGATTCCTTTCTTTCCTTTCATGTTGCCCTCTCCTGAACGCCGTACTTGTCATCGCAGATATAGAATTTCTTATATGATCCAGACTCTACTTCTCCAAGGAGTGCCGGCGCCAATGAAAATTCATTACCTGGTGAGAATCTCTGTTCGCTGGATACAGTTATTCTTTCTGTCTCTCCACTGGTGACTGCAAAATCAGAAGCTATCGCCAAAGGCGCAACTTTAGTCTTTGAGGAAGACATTACTTTCTTGACTTCAAATCCATATATTGGCACATCCTTCCGATTTGTAACATCTATAAGAAGACTCTTGTCATTTGAAGGATTAACTACGATGTCAGCTACAAAATCTAGTTCCCCGCAGAACCTCTCTATCGGTTCGGTCTTTCCACCAAAGCTCTTTTCAATGCTTTCTCCAATATATCCTCTGGCCCACAGCAATATTATCACTGCGATTATTATGGTAATTAGAACAAGAATGACTGTAGCGATAACTGGAGATATTCCTCTTTTTTCCATCTACCATCTTGGGCTTTGTTCTTTAAAAACTTAATGAGCATTTTTACTAAGGTATTCAAATGCGCTATATGCCGCAGTACATCCCTCAGCAACTCCTGTTATGGCTTGCTTGAATGGTTTGTCAGCAACATCTCCGGCGGCAAAGACTCCTGAAATATTTGTCTCAGAGGTTTTATGGTCTATGATTATCTCTCCCTTCTCATTTAACTTGACTCCTAATGTTTTGGCCAGGTCGCTCAATACTATATGGCCTATCGCGACAAAAACCCCATTGAGAGGCAAATTCATGCTTCCACCATATTCTCTGTCAAGCACCACGGATTCAACAAATTGCTTTCCTTTGACTTCAAGAACATTCGCTTTATTTATTATTTCTATTTTTTGATTGCTTTCCACTATTTTCTGGTTTATGGGTTCCGCTCTTATTTTCTCCCCTCTATAAATGATATAGACTTTCTTAGCATGCTCCGCAAGCACCAAGGCATCTTTCGCAGCTGTATCGCTCCCTCCAATTACACAAACTACTTTATTTCTATAAAGAGGAGCATCGCATAATGCACAATAATTAACTCCTTTGTTCTCAAAATCTTGCCCACCTCTTACTTCTGGAGGCAGTTTTTTCCATTTTGTCCCTGTGGCAAACAAGATCGTTTTAGCCTCAAAACTATTTTTGTCAGTGGTTACTTCGAATTTATCTTCATTCTTTTTTATCTTCTGTACCTTCTCTTCCATCAATGTCACAAGTTCATAAGATTCTGCATGTTTTCTTATTTCTTCAGCAAGTTCAGGTCCGCTTAACCTGATAAATCCTGGATAATTCTCGACGATATTTGTAGTGGTAATCACTCCCCCTATGGCCATCTCACTACTATGTGTTGTTCCCAAGCATAGCGTCTTCAATCCTAATCTTGCCCCATACATGGCGGCAGCAAGGCCAGTCACACCCGCACCAACAATTAAGAAATCATACTTTTCTCTTTTTGGTTTCATCTCTTTTTCTCACAAGTCTGCTTTATAAAAACTATGTTTATCAGAAATATTTAATTGAGAAGAAATCTACCAGCCTTTAGGCTGGAGTGGCGCATCGTTTTTTTGATTCTAAAGAAAATATGGATACAATGAGCTAGATGTTAGCTCACTGTACACCCAATATAGTGATAACTTTCTGACTCTAAATAAACCTTTCGTGAGCGCGACAACGCGCTTCGCGCGGAGAAATAATGGAA
>VGKP01000020.1 GCA_016866975.1 Candidatus Pacearchaeota archaeon | reverse complement strand
GCGTTTCTTGCCTTCACTGCAATGCCTGAAGTAAGGTCAATATTGAGTGGAGAAAGAAAAAAAATGAAAAGAGTTATCTTGATTTCGTATTTTACAGCTTTCACAATTTATGTGATTTTCACCATAGTTGTAGTTGGATACAAAGGACTAGATACACCTGAGATTGCTACATTAGCCTTAGGCAAGCCTTTTATCTTGTTAGGTATGATCACGATGTTCACTGCATATCTCTCTCTTTCAACCTCTATGATAGATACTATTCACCTTGATTATAAGAAACCAAGACTATTTGCCTGGTCCATAACTATATTGACTCCTGTCTTTCTTTATCTTCTATTTATGATATTCAAGCAAGCAACATTCACCACTATTTTAGGCATAGGAGGAGTTATTTCAGGAGGTCTTACAGCCCTTTTAATCCTTGCAATGGTTCGCAGGGCAAAACAACACGGCGACTTGACCCCAAGTTTCAGCATGCCTTCAAATAGAATTTTGCTGGCACTCCTAGCATTATTTTTTATCGGAGGGGTCATCGCTGAGATAATATCAATTTTCCTCCGATAATTTTTGTAGAAAATGATTAAAAAACAGAAAAATTCACTATTTAGATGAACAACAAAAATAACTACGAAAGCAATATTTGGAAGCTTTACCTATTCACATTTATACATCACTTGCATTTTATCTCTGCGGTCCTTATACCCTTTTTCATAGAATGGGGAAAGATACCATTCTATCAGATAATGATACTGCAAGCAATATTCACTGCAAGTGCCCTTCTCTTTGAGGCACCTACAGGAGTAATCGCGGATAAATACGGGAGGAAGAACAGTATTGCTATAGGAAGTCTTGTTTCTGCTTTTGGCTTTTTATTATATATATTATATCCGTCGTTTTACATTTTTGCTTTGGGTGAAATAATACTCGGACTTGGCCTTGCCCTTATATCTGGGGCAGATGAGTCTCTTTTTTACGACACTTTAAGGCAATTAAAGAGAGAGAAAGAATCAAAAAAATTGCTTAGTAGGTTAGACAGCCTTAATATGTTGGGTCTTCTAATATCTGCTCCAATTGGTGGTTTCATAGCCTATTTCCTAGGAGTGAGATGGGCATTTGGCCTTATGATTGTCCCAATCCTTATCTCGTTCTTTATCATCCTCTCAGTTAAAGAGCCCAAGATAGGTAGAGCATCAACTAGAAATCAGCATTACATCGATATATTCAGGAAAGGAATATCCTTTTTTGCAAATCATAAGATATTGAAGATAATGGCGATAGATGCCACTATAGTCTCAGCTTTAATGTTCTTCGTAATATGGGTTTACCAGTATAAACTGCAGGAGCTCGGTGTCTCTATTGCATATTTTGGCTTGATCCATGCATTTTTAGTCATTGCCCAGATAATAGTCCTTAACTCATTCTCATTCCTTGAGAAAGCTATAGGGGGAAAATCAAGATACCTCTTATTATCTGCCCTTGTCCCAGGAGTATTTTTCATAATCTTAGGAGCTTCCTATTCTCCAGTTTTAGCTATTGTGTCGATGATGGTCATTGCCGGCTTCGGCCTTTCCAGAAAGAGACTTTATTTCAACTATATGCATAAATATATACCATCAACAAAAAGGGCGACAGTAATATCTTCAGTTTCTATGATTTACAGACTTGCAATGACTCTTAATAATATTATAATGGGATTCCTTGTGAATTGGAACTTGCAGTACGCACTTTACATTCTAGGTGCAACAGTTATTTTCCTAGCTCTCCTGATAAAGATAGAGGAAAAACATTTGAAAGATTAAGAAAGTAATTTCCGCAATACTTCTCATAATTCTCGCCTTGTTTTTTATCCTAGGAGCTGTTGCAGAACTCATCCAAATTCTTCTTCCTCTATTCTAATTTATCTTATAATGCTGCCCATAACATTCTGAAAAAACACTTCTCTTCCAAAATACACAACAGATTCCCTGCCTGTAAAATACTCGTAATTTCCCTGCATCTCAAATCCATATTCAAATTCTTCTTCATTAAATCTTGGAGGCCCTCTAAAAGGCATGCTCTCATCAGCTCTCATCAAAGCTCTTTTAAGAAAAGGAAAAACATTTTCATCATAAAATTCCATAGGTAAAATTCTTGCCTCAGAACTCTGATTATTCTTGCACTCAGGAGAAAATTTGCAGGGCATTCCCTGATAACTCATGCACCAGACAGGCTTTTCATCCAAAAAAATAACTTCTCTTCCAGGCGCCCAAAGTCTTCCTGAATAAGAATCGTGGTACCTCCATTTCCCTTCGGCAAAATCATAATCCTTATGTCCGGGCAATATAGGAATATCGAATCTGTTCTTCTGCCTTACTTCCTTCAGTGCAGCATATGTATTCCTGTGAGCCTTTAATATAAATTTCAGCAGCTCATCTGAATTCAAATCAGTTGTTTTTTCAGCCATATCTTTTCCGCGCCAAAAAGATATATTTATAAATTATCTACTATATCCATATAGTAGTATGGATATCATATCAAATTTGAGAAAAGCGGGGTTTACATTAAACGAGTCAGAAGTATATAGCATTCTAGCCGAGCTTGGAGAGTCAAAAACAGGCAGATTATGCGAAAAAACAGGCATCCCAAGCTCGCATATCTATGAAGTGCTAAATTCTTTGGTTGAAAAAGGAGTTGTAAGCTTCAAGCTCTACAAAAACGCAAAGATTTACAGAATAAATGCGCCAGAAACACTGCGTAATATCTTTCTTTCAAAAAAAGAAGAATTAGAAAAAACAGAAGAGGAGATAAATATTGCAATTCAAAGCCTGAAAAAAGTCCCAAAAAACAACGAAACAATTTCAGACTATAAATATTTCGAAGGAATAAAAGGAATCAAGTCAATGTGGCTGGAACTCAACAATTTAATGGAAAAAGGAGATAATATGGATGCATATACCGGCTCAGTTGAAAGCTTTGAAGACCTCACAACTTTTTATTTGGAAGAAATACACAAGCAAAGAGTAAAAAAAGGCATAAGCTCAAAGATGATTCTTCCAATAGGTGCAGAAAAAGAGGCAAAATTAAGAAAAAAAATAGGAAAAATAGAATGCAAGTTTATTGAAAAGCAAAGCGAAGGTGAATTCATAGTCCACAAAGATTTCGTGGTTCTTCAGCATACCGCAAAAAGCAAAAATATCCCTCGCGGCTTTTTAATCAAAGACTCGATGTTTGCAGGAATGTTCAAGGAAATCTTTAATCAAATGTGGAAGGTCTCTAAAAAATAGCTTCTAGTTCTTCAAAACTTTCTCCAAAACATTCCGCGCAATCTTAAAATCCGCGCGTTTCTGCGTTGCTTTCATTATCTCGCCCATTAAAAAGTCAAATGACTTATTCTCTCCTGCCTTATAATCCGCAGCTGCCTTCGCATTCTTAGCAACAACATCGCGAGCAACCTTCTCCAATTCCTTAACATCGCTTATTTTCCCCTCTCCCGCGTTAGGCACGAAGCTTTTTGGATAGAATTGGTTAAGTATTTCTTTTCCTTTCAACGGTGTTATTTTCCCATCCCTTACAAGCATTATTAATGCGATAAAATGTTCAGGGTCAATATTCACTTTATCAAGCGTAGTCGAATGATAATTCAAGAAGCGCAGCAATTCCACAGTCACCCAAGGCAAAGCAAACTTCGCATCTATCTTATCCGCAACTCTCTCAAAGAATTCAACTATATCTATATGTTTTGCCAATATACTTGCATTCTCTTCATCAATCTTATACTTTTTCACCAATTTCTCAAGTTTTATTTCAGGTGCCTCGGGAAGGCTCTCTTTCATCAAGCTTATCATCTTCTGATCTATTATAATATCCTGTAGGTCAGGGTCGCTCAAGAACCTGTAATCCTCTGCGTCTTCCTTGCTCCTCATCTTGACTGTCTTACCACTTGTAGAATCATATCTTCTTGTCTCTTTCTCCTTGCATTTGTCTTTTCTCTGCCTTTCTATCTCATAATCTATTGCATTTCCTATGCTTTCCAAAGAGCTTATATTTTTAATTTCCACTCTCTCGCTGATTCCTGGTACTGATACATTAACATCTACTTTTATTCCTGCATTTGTATCTGCAGCCTTGAGATATGCAAGAGCGTGCAACAATTTCTTCAGCCAGTCTATGACTTCTTCCGCGGTAGAAAAATCTGGAGCAGTTATTATCTCCACTAGAGGCAATCCAGAACGATTGTAATCCACGCACCCTGTCTCAGGGTCCCAAGACGCAGGATCCTCTTCAAGATGCATGCTTGAGATAGTTATACCGTGAAACTTTCCTTTTTCTCCGACAGGTACAGCAAAGCTTCCGGATAATGTATTTTGATATCCTTTAGGAAGGTCTGGCCAGTCATAATGTTTTCTTTGCCATATGAGATGATTGTTTATTTTGCAGCCAAGCATCAATCCTACCTGCACAGCTTTCTCGACAGCAACTTTATTCGGTAGCATCGGTTTTGCCCCGGGCAATCCAGTGCATATAGGGCATATGTTTGTATTTGCCTTCAATCCCTTTTCACGAGAAGCAATGCATTTGCAAAACAGCTTCTCCTTAGTCACCAAATAAACATGTATTTCCAGTCCAATCATTCCCTCTTGAATAACTTCAGCTTTCATAAAAACCTCAAGAAAAACAACTTTTTAATCTTAATTGTTCTTAGCAAAAGTCTCTGCAACTAAAAGAGGAAAAACAATAGTCGCATCAGCAAAAACCTTCACACTTTCCGCCCCTGGAAGTATCTTCCCCCAAGATACCGCTTCTTCAGGCAGTGCACCTGCATCACTTCCATCAAATTCCTGCGCAGTGTTAATATACACTGCATAATCAGCGCCATTGCGAAGCATATTCGCATTCAGAATAGCATGTTTCACTACTCCGCTTCCAAGTATAATCAATCCCGTCTTTTTCAGTCCAATAGTTGTATTATTCATCTTAGCTATGTCTTCAACTAAGTCTATCTTGAAATCGGGATGC
This sequence comes from Candidatus Pacearchaeota archaeon, assembly GCA_016866975.1. Lineage (GTDB taxonomy): Archaea > Nanobdellota > Nanobdellia > Pacearchaeales > GW2011-AR1 > VGKP01. Next base: position 5,884 of record VGKP01000020.1, on the reverse strand, counting down.
TTGAAACTGAAGAAATATATATTGTCTCCCAAGGCCCCATCTCCTAAAGCGGGGCAATGGACAGGTATCTTGTTTTTCCATGCCCAATATAATATGCTATCAGAATTACCTATCTTCTCGCCCATCTTCCAGATGATATCGCTTCCACAGGGAATTTTGCCTGTTTTTTTCTGCATTTCATACACTTCTTCAAGTAATGGTTGCATCCATTTCTCAAAATCTACATACCTATTGTTCGGTGCAAATATATTGCCTATACGATTTATCCCTTTTTTACGAAGCTCTTTCCCGGAAGCCCTGAAATCTCCTAACATGAAGTTACCTAGACATTTTATTATATCTTCTTCGATACCTCCCGCGGTTGTCACTACAACATCTACTTTCTTATGCTCAACAAGATATCTCAAGACTTCTCGCAGCCCAGAGCTTACCATATTGCTCGTAAAACCTAGGAATATTGTTGCATTCTCATCAATCATCTTCTTAGTGATTTCTATTGCTCTGGAGAGAAAAGTGGCTTGGAAGCCTGTAGTAGCAAAACTGTTTATTATCTTTCCATAATCGCGACCCTCATTGAAATCATGTCCTCTGATGGGCACCCCTTTTGTTTCCTTGCTTTTTCTAAGAAGATTCTTTCTAGCTATCTTTTCACTATCCATCTATTTATTTAAAGAAGATAATATATAAATCTTGATATAGAAATTGCATTTTACCTGTAGGCGATTATCTATTAGAAGACTACACAACAATACTGCTTACACTGCAGTCGTTTAAAAGTCACCTGACTCCTCCTCCAAAAGTTCTCTTTCTCCTCCCATACTCCTCTACTGCTTTCCTTAATTCTCTTGGAGTGAAGTCTGGAAAATGGACATCACAGAAGTAAAGCTCTGCATAAGCAGACTGGAATGGCATGAATCCACTTAGTCTCTGTTCTCCCGATGTTCTTATTATAAGATCTATATCAGGTATATCCGCAGAATCAAGATAACTCATGAAATCTTTTTCATTGACTTTCTTTACTCTTTTCTTGATGACGCCATTGACAGCTCTTATTATCTCATCTCTCCCCCCATAATCAAGGCAGAGCTGTACATTAAATTCAGTATAATGCTCTGTCTCTTTCTCAAGATCGGATAATGTCTTTACAAGATCTTTGGGGAGCCTGTCTTTTCTACCTATATGCTTGAATCTTATATGCTGCCTCTCAGCTTCTTCTTTGAATCTCTCAATATTTTGTAATAACAAATCAAAGATTGCCCTGGTCTCTCTACTGTCTCTTTTCCAATTTTCAGTAGAAAATCCCCACAAAGTCAGATATTTTACTCCAAGTCGTCTAGCTTCTTCAAACAACTCATGTATATGTTGGAAGCTGGCAGCAGTATAATGTCCAAATTCAGGCCTCCTCCCTTTTTTCTTCGCCCACCTTCTGTTGCCATCAGGTATTATAGCTATATGTAAGGGTATCTTCCCAGAGGGTGCAAGCAATGATCTTCCTAGATTGAAGAATCCTCTAGCTTGGTCTGCAAAGAAAGGCTTGTCTTTTATAACTGCAAATGTCTTGAAATTCTCTCCGATTTTTCTCCAATGATATGATAATCCTTTAACTGAGCTGAATCCTGGGCTTTCTTGTATCCATTGCAGGAAACTCTCCAAAGATTTTTTCCCTGCCTGGGCCACTATTTCTACGCTCCCATCCGCTCTATTCATTACAAATCCATTTATGTTTCTTTTGAGCGCTTCTCTCTGTATTGTCGCCCTGAACAACACTCCCTGTACTCTTCCATAAACATGAATCTCAATCTCTTTAAGCCTCATTTTAATTCCTCTTCAATTTTTTCCCTCAATCTTGCAAGCTCATTTGTCTTTATTCTGGCTCCTACGGCATCTTCATGTCCTCCTCCACTTGCCCCAGGAAATTTCTTAAGGACTTTCTCAAGCAACACTCTTACCTTTTTCCCTCTTAGTGAGAGGTTTGAAATCTCACCTTTCATATATGCCACTACTATCACCTTATCAGGATGTTTATAGCAAAGGTGATTAGCAAGACTTGCACTCATGCTTGTCTCTCCAGAATATGTAAAAAAAATCATTCTATCACCTAATTCTTTTTCAGCTTCCTTTACAGTTCTGTCGTACCTTTCCTTTATTGCCTTATACGTGTTGCTATATACCCATGAGTCTCGGATTGTAGTGATATCACTGGGATGTTTGCAAGAAATCAGAAAATTCTGCATAGCAACAACATGACTTATTGAATCTTTGAGGCCAAAACCTAATGATTGTGCTATTTTACCAATTTCAGTCCCATAGTAGGCATCAAATGGTTCTTTGACATTTCCCCATAATTCAGGATAATTCTTACTAAATTCCTCAGCAAAAGATGGAAGGTAATGATCCGAGACACAACCTATTATGGCTATCCACATATCTTCTTTTCTCTGGGTCAACTGATACACGTGAAATGTCACAGGCTCAAAACTCTTATTTTTTCCCTTATTTTTTGCAGTATTGTATATGGCTAGATTTTTTGATTTCTTTTCAAAACTCTGCTCAACATCATGATGATCTATTATGACACAAGGTATGTTAAGCATATCTAGTTCATCAATGAATGCTTGTGATATTAAAGGTTTATCTAATATGAAGACATAATCTGCCTGCAATTCTTGTACTCTTCTTGCATATCCGGCATCAAGTTCAGGATAGCTTCTTACAGCAACTCCCTTGCCCCTCCCGATCCATCTTCTCAGTATTACATAGCTGCAAAGACCATCAGCATCATTATCATAAAGGAACAAAGGATTTTGAGCTCTTTCTAGATGATCTTTTAATTCAGCCATTTGTTTTTTCGTCAACATATAGATACCACAAAAAGAGGTTATTTAAAGCTTGAGAAGGATTTGACTAATAAGCTATCCATGTCAAATCACAGGGAGGCAAGTAAGTTTAAAAAATTTTTTAGTGGAAAATTTTTTAATTTAGCCCAAAAAGCAAAATATTTATATAGTCATCAGACATCTCAGAGATATGAATAAATGGCTTGAACTCTTGGTCGGATTGGTTCTCGTGATTGGCGCAATTCTTGTAGCATTTTATTCACCATTATCCACAAGTCTTGGATTAAGCTCCGCAGCAATTAGTGTCTTTTGGGGCGGTCTATTCTGGTTCATAGTGGCCATCGGTGCGCTCTTTGTCCTCTTAGGAATCTCAGATTTGAAAGGATAAGAATGGACCTGAAAAGATGGTATACACATGGCATCGGAATTTTATTTCTCCTTGTCTCAATAACACTTATTACTGATATTCTAGCAAAGGGTTTTACCGCAGAATAGATGCACAAGATTTTTCATGTTCTTCTCGGCATTGTTATTCTCTTTCACTGGAACCGCCGCCCATTCTGGAGTAATTTACCCCTTATCAATGGCGCATTTTTCACCTATCTTGCTCTGTTCGGTGCGCTCTTCCCTGACTTTGCAGGACTTGATGCATTTAATTCACTTGACACAGCGCTGCACGCAATCGTTGGGCTCTCAGGGCTCGCGGTCGCATTCCTGGAGAAAAAATGATTAAGCCATTGACCATTCTTGCTATTATTGTTTTTGCCCTAGTTGTAACCGGTGCTGCCTTCGTCGCCTATAAGCAACTCACACAAACAAAGTCCTCTGAAGATTCTCTCGGCACATCTAGTTCTCCCCCTCTGCCCACTTCACAAGAGCAAGGCCTCGGCTCACTCTGCTCTTCAGAAGCAGACTGCCAACAGTTCTGCCAGAACAATCGCGGGCGCTGCGAATCCTACTGCCGAGGCAAGACGATTGAACTTTGCAGAAAGCTTTTCTCTCCAGAATCCTCTCTCTCACAACGTTCATCTCCTTCCCGTCAACAAGACTGCATTTCCAATCCCTCTCCGCTCTTCACGCACAGCTTTACCGACATCGAAAAATTATCTGGAATATCAAAAAAACGATGCGCCACTGCGGCTTAAAAGCCGCAGTTTGATGCAGGCGCTCTTTTTTTGGATGCTCAAGGAACAACTCCAGCTTAAAAGCTGGAGTTTTAGTCAAGTTCCTTGACATAAAGAAAAAAATATGCATATTTTCCTCAAGATGCTCCCCAATGACAAGCTCTCTCTTGTCTCTGATTCAGGCTCCTGCCCTTCCGTATTTCCTCAAGAAAAGGCAGAAATCTTTGAGCGCTAAGCAAGGGAACATTTATAACTCTCTTCCTTCTTTTGAAAGTATGGTAAAGAGGTACTCAAAAAATCTAGAAAAAGAAAACATCCTTCTTTCCGATGAACGAACGCTACTTTCTAATGAGCGTACCTTTCTTGCCTATATCAATATCGCACTCACCTCTCTTCTTTTAGGACTTGCGCTTTTGCAAATTGCTCAGCTCCCTCAATTTCCTTCAAATCTCGCATATATAGGCATTTTTGCAATTTTTGTTGCAATTATTACTCTTATCACAGGGTTTATCCTTTACATTCAAAGAAAAAAAGAAATCCTTTCAATCGAACGTATAAAAATAACATAAATCCATAAATACTTCATCTATTTTCATAAAGAATGGACGAAAAATCTTCAGAGAAATTGACTCATAAGATCCGTAATTTCTTAGGATGTAAAATTTGCGGCATAGAGGGATGCGATAAGCATGTATTCTCCATTGGTAAAGCAAAAGAGATTAAGGAGTTTACAGGCTCCAGCCCTCCCGAAATCTTCGTAGGGCGATGGAATTATCCTAACGTCTACACTGGGATATTGAGTCCAGAAGAGCATGGAGAAACCAAATATCTATCTTCTCCTGAGATTTGGCATGAGCAAAAACGCACAATACCTGAGATACTTTCATTCAGGAACAAGCTTATTTACGGAAGGACTCAAAGCAACATTCATCAGCTTCAGAATAAGTTCCTTTCAATATTGCAGGAAGTGGCTATGACTCACAAGCCTATTTCTACAGAATTTATCCTAAAGAAACCTATCAGGCAGCAGGATGAACAAGCCCCAAATGCGCCATTGATTGCTCATGCTGCCGAGATAGAAAAGATAAGGCTTCAGGAAAATCCTAAGATTCGGCCAAAGGTTGAATATCTAGTAAATGACACAGACGCAAAAGCAGTTTCTTCTCTGATTGAGTTGGAAAAAGCAAATATCGAGACGTCTACAATAATGAAAATACTTTCAGCCGGCCTTCTAGGAAAGAAGAAAAACCGTAAATTGGTTCCTACAAGATGGTCCATCACTGCAGTGGACGACACCCTATCCAAAGAAAAATTAAAAAGAATAAGATTATATCCTGAGATATCGAACATTATGCTCTTTCATGCTGAATATCTTGGGAATCATTATGAGTTCCTTCTTCTCCCTGAGAAATGGAGTTTTGAAGTGATAGAGATATCTCTTAAGAACATGGGCATCTGGACAGATTATGAAAATTTTTACCCTAGGAAGACATATGCAGATTCAGTCACAGGGGCCTATTACGCAAATCGCATTGCATTGACAGAATATCTTGAGAGAATAAGACGCCAAGCCCTGTGCTTGGTTTTTAGGGAAATAAGACCAGAATATACCGATCCTCTGGGCGTAGGTATTTTGAGACAAGTCAGCCGTGAGGCTTTCTCAATAAATCCCATGATTTTCAACTCTCTGCAGGAGGCTTTTGATGATATTCAATCCAGGCTTAAGCAGCCAATCTCAAACTACATCAATAAATCGATTCTCTTGAAAGAATTTGGAAAACAAAAAAGGATTAACCAATATTTGTAATAAAATTTTAGATCAAAAGTGAAGCTCCCCACGGCAAGACCGTGGGGCATCTAGAAGTTATCTAATCTCAACTGCTTACCGCTTCTTCCCTGTTGTTGAATATATCTTCGTATAAT
>VGKP01000019.1 GCA_016866975.1 Candidatus Pacearchaeota archaeon | reverse complement strand
TACAGTCATTGGTGAAGAAGGAGAAAGCGGTGGTGCGCACGGGTAGTACTCCGGAACAGAAAGATACTTCCTCTCCTGTGGAGAAGAAAAAGCCAGACCATACTCCGTTTCTTGCGAAGCTTAAGCATGCGGCGGCACATCGACGGCCTGTGAAGAAACGTAAGAAATAAACCTTAGAAAAAATAAGAGAAAAAGTGGGCAGGGAGAAAGTTGCCAAAGTGGAGAGAAAAGGACCAGACCATAGCTCATTCCTCTCTAAGACCAAGAAGAAAAATTAAAGAAAAGGAACCTGAGTTAGGTATTTATAGAGGGTCTTGCTTAGGATATTATGAGAGACAAAAGACTTGCTCTGTGGAAAAAAGACATACTCGATCATAGACCACAGATTACTTTGTCATTGATCTTTGCCATAATTGCAGTGGTTCTAACTTTTATTTCTGGTTTATATGTTGAGAGAGTTGGGACAGTGTCGCCTCCAGATATTGTGCTTGATAATCTACCAGTCATAGACCTGAGCGTGCTTTATGTTTGGCTTTTCCTGTTTGTATTGTCCTTGTTCATATTCTATCCGTTGATCTATATGCCTAAAAAGATACATTACATGATAGGGATGCTTAGCTTATTTAGTGTGATTCGCTCAGGTTTCGTAGTATTGACTCATCTTAAGATGCCTGAAGGCGCAATATCTCCATTATCTTATTCGCCTGCAGTATATGACTTCTTTTCTTTCTCAAATTATCTATTCTTTTCAGGACATGTGGGCCTTCCATTCTTAGGATATCTTATCTACAGAGATAATAAAAAATTGAGGCGGATATTTCTTTTTTCATCGATAGTACTTGCGGCCATTGCATTGCTAATGCACAGACATTATTCAATAGACGTCCTATCTGCCTATTTTATTACTTATGGCATATATAAAATAGGGAATTATGTTTTTGACTATAAAGCTATCAGGAAATAAAGAAGAGCTATATAACATATAAGGTAGCCTATCACTATTATTATTCCATGTTTCATGAAAATCTTTACAAATCTTTCCTTGAGAATCCTTATTATTCGTGTCTTCTTAGAAAGATATCTTACCAAGAATATCAGAGCAAGGAGGATAAATAAGAAAATCCAGAAATATCTTTCTATGAATGAGAATATTTTTATGTAAGCAAAGCCTATCAGATATCCTATTGCCACAAATTGACCTATGCCTACCATTACTCCCAGAACATTATATTTTGTAAATTTTTTGTAGTCTGTCCTGAATATTCCTGCCAGGAAAGGAGTTATCCATGATACTGGGCCCATAAGCCTGGCGAAAAACAATGATTTCTCCCCGAATTTCTTAAAGAATCTCTTGCCCTTCTGGAATTTCTTAGGGTTAAGGAACTTGTTGGACTTTCTGAAAAACTTAGAAATAAATTTTTCACCATATTTTTTTCCCAGCCAGTAACTGGAATGGTCTCCTGCAATTCCGCCCAAGACTGAGATAAGATATACCAACCAGACATTAAGATATCCCAAGCCTGCAGCAATAGAGCCCGCAAGGAAGAATATTTCTCCATGAATGAAAAATCCTGGCCCTATAAGAGTCTCAAAGTAAGAACCTAAGAAAAGCACAACATAGGCCAGAAAATCGTGTGCCTTTGAGAATTCGAAAAGATAGTCTATCCAGTAACCCATTATCTGATCACTTCCCATTCCTTACTTACTGATTTGTGGCTAAATGATGCCGATAGGCTGTTCAGGAACCATTTAATCAAAAGTCTTGGCCAACCTGTTTTTCTTGCGCGTCTTCCTGTATGATAAACAGTAAGTGGAGCAAGCAATGTATAACCATTCCTTGAACAGCGTATGAATAGTTCATAATCTTCTCCTGCAGCAAAAGTTTCGCTAAAGCCGCCAATCTTAAGGAATTCTTTCCTGACATGCATTTGGAATTCCCCTGCCGCTCTTCCTTGGTGAAATAGATTGTTCATAATCTTATGAAAACTGTTCAACCAGAGATAAACAAGCCAGTCTGCCCAGCTTTCTCTGTCAGGTAATACCCTTATGTTAGCCGTAAGAGCTACCAAACCAGGTCTTGAATCAAATTCTTCAACAGTTTTCTTGAAGAATTTGTCTTGATCCGGGATAGTGACATCTGCATCTACAAAAGCAATATATTTTCCTCTTGCAATCTTTGCACCTTCATTACGGCCTTCACCTATAGTCTGTCTTCTTTTTTCCTTGTGTACAAAAATTTTGTCTGCATATTTTTTTGCAATAGAAACTGTCTTATCATTGCTCCCCCCGTCCGAGATTATTAATTCATAGTTTGTATCATGTAATCCAGAAGTTAGGTTTTCAAGAGCTTTCTTCAGTCCTTTTTCTTCATTGAGAGTAGGTATTATAATCGATATCAGTGGGGTTCTCATGAACAAATCAAGGTATCTAGATTTAAAAACCTCGCGTGGATCATTAGAAAAACTTTTTATAGTAAGATAAGTTTTTGTGAGTTATAATGAAAAGACTTTCAAGGCGATGGCTTGACGAGCTCTGGTCAACAAGATGGAAACTGGTCATAATTGCTGTGATTGGGTTTTTATCAATAATTTCAAACAAAGCAGCAGGCACGTATGCTGACAGTTTTATATCTCTTCCTGCACCTGATATCATATTAGATTCTATAGGTCCCTACGATGTCACTTTCTTATATGTTTGGTTTTTCCTTTTAGTTATGTATTCATTATTTCTCTATCCGCTGATATTTACACCTGGAAGGTTTTATTATGCGTGTGGACTTATAGCTTTTTTCACGATTGTAAGAAGCATTTTCATCAGCCTGACACATCTTTATGCTCCTGCGCAGGCAATATCTCCCGTTTTTCCTCCAACGTTCAGCACCATAGCCTATACAAATGACTTGTTCTTTTCAGGACATACAGGATTGCCATTCCTAGGATTCCTTATGTTCAAGAATCATTGGGCCAAAGAATTTTTTCTGTTCTCTTCAATAGTATTGGGGGCAAGCACTCTTTTAATGCATCAGCACTATTCAATAGATGTATTTGCCGCTTTCTTCATCACATATGGCATATATGTAATGGGAAATTCTATATACAAGAAGATAGGGTGGATGCCTAAAGATAAGTCATAATCTCTGGTTATCTATGCTGAGCACCTTGCCATCTCCACGGTCATAATTATACTGTGCAAGAGGCCGCCTTATCTCTCCAATAAAATTTCTATATGTCTCAAAATATAGGTATTTAAGGATTAGCTTTACTTTGTTCTCTCTGTCAAATCTTCTCGATATAGAGTCCGAATCTATAGGACATGAAGATAAAATCCTGAACTTTCCTTTCTTTGAGGCTCGATTTATATAGTCAAAGTCTTCTGACATAATGATTGACGGGTCAAATAAAGTCCTGTCATGTATTGCCTTCCTAGCCCAAATGCTAAAACCAATTGCCCTAGGGTTATAATATTGTACAGTCTTCAACCATACCCGGTAGAATGAATTTAGTATTTTCTCGAACATATCTTTGTCCCCTCCTTTGTAATCTGAAAATGCAATTGAAAGTTTTTTATCTAAAAATTCTTCTAAGTTACTCTTTAAGAAATCTTTTGGAAGTGAAACGTCTCCATCAAGGAAAAGAAGTACTTTGCCTCGAGCAAACTTTGCACCAAAGTTCCTTGACCTAGACTGGCCCCTTATATCCTTCTTTACTACCTTTAATTTGAGTGATCTTGAGAATCTCTTTGCTATCTCGCAAGTCCTGTCAGAACTATGATCATCAACAATTATCACTTCCAGTCTTTTATATGACTGAGATCTTATAGAATCTAGAAGTTTACCTATATTCTTTTCTTCATTATAAGTTATTATAATCATACTTACCAGAGGGTTATTCAGTTTAGAAGGATTAGAGTATTTTATCCTGTAGAGGTTCTTTTTGAATAGGATTGTATGGTTCAATTTTAATATCCCTAATATGTTGAAAATAGAAATTAAGAAAGCTGAGTTTGGAAATGCGATGAGGAGGGTAGCTCCGATCAGACTACCTATGATGCCCTGTATCTCTATATATGTCTTGTAATTACAGAATTCTTTGATATATTCTACATCTGAAAGAAATCTTGTCCTTTGATGATAAATAATGGCAAACATAAATAACGTGGTGAGGGAGATGAACCAAAAATATGGTCTTTGTATGCTTGATGTAAGATAAAACATCGAGATAAGGACAGCTATTGAAGATGTAGCGATTACTGGATCTAAGACTTTTCCATTCCTAAAGAGGAAATATCCCCCATACAAGATGTGCAAAATCAAGAGGAATGAAGAAAGTGAAAAGATCACTGTAGTCGTGTCTGGACCATGGTTTATGATCAGGAAAAAAGTATAGAGAGCAGCTAGAGTGAAGTAAAAAATAGGATTAGAGAGCACAAAAATGACTTTATCCTTAAGGTTCATGATGGTATGGAGCATAAGGGCAATTTAAAGCTTGCTTAGCAACCTAGAGAACTGAAAAGACTTATATAGGGATTTTTATTGCCTGATGTAGGCCTCATAGGCTAATGGTAGACCGGGTCTTTGACGTGGACCATGCCCAAGTTCGATTCTTGGTGAGGCCAGTTAGCTTTTTTAACATATTCTCTATAGATTGCAAGGATTTACTTCCTAGAGGTTAAAAGTATGGTAGCGCAATATGCTTTTGAATATATTGCCTATTTTTCTTACTAAGTAAGATAGTTAGTTATTTACTAATAAGATTTATATATGAGTATCATTTGATAGATTGACTTGGGAGAAAGAAAAAGAGATGAAGAAATACTTGCTTTTAATTGAAGATGAAACTCTTTGGGATCAGTTCAAGAAAAGTCTGAGCAAAGATATTAATACAGAGATAATCGAAATGATTCAGGATAAGGTGAAGACCGCTGGCGCGTCCGTTAACGTCCTGCGACCTGAAAGAAATAAAAATGGAAAAGGGGGCAAAAAATGAGAGGAGATAGGGGACAGATGGCAGTCATAGTGATAGTTGCTTTTGCGATTATAGCAGCAATAGTGTTGTTCTTTTTTATCAGAAGTGATGAAAGAGTAAAGGGCGTACCTCCAGAGCTTTCTCCAGTGTATGACTATTATGCTGCTTGTATAGAACAGGAAGCAAAAGCGGCAGTAGACCTTGCAGGAACGCAAGGTGGACGCATAGAATCTGAATATGTACCTGGTAGTGATTATGCCCCATTTTCATCCCAGCTTGGATTTCTTGGATTTGGGGTGCCCTATTGGATGTCTATATCTGGAAATGGCATCGTGCAGGAAAATGTACCTACCAAACAAGGAATTGAGAAAGAGATGGGAGAGTTCATAGCTGACAGACTGAAAGACTGCGATTTCGAATCTTTTGCTGTGCAAGGTGTGCAAGTCAAGAGAGGAGATCCTAAAGTAAGTGTCAGCATACAGAGCAGAAGCATACAAATAGAAGTAGATGCAGATATTGGTGCAAGTAAAGGAGATAGCAGTGCCAGGAAGACACAACATAAAGTGGAGATATCAAGCGGATTTGGAGAGCTATTCAATTCGGCGGTAGAAATATATTCACGACAGAAAGAAGATGCATTCCTGGAGAAATATGCTGAAGATGTATTAAGACTCTATGCCCCAGTAGATGGAGTTGAAATAAGTTGCACTCCTAAAATATGGAAAGTGCAAGAAGTAGAGAGTGAGATTAAGAATGCACTTGAGCTTAACATTGCCAGCTTAAAGACAAGGAAAGATAAAGATTCTGACTATTTCTACACAAATGCAGGAACATCCATACCTGCAATCTTTAGATATTCTCAGGACTGGCCAACAAAGATAGAGATTTCAGGAACACAAGGCAGTTTGATGATTGCACAACCTGTAGGGAATTCACAAGGAATGGGCGCGATGGGTTTCTGCTATGCGCCATACCATTTTGTATACGATGTCAGATTTCCAGTTATGGTTCAGTTGGTAAGAGATGATGGAGAGATATTCCAATTCCCAGTCGTGGTAGTCATAGATAAAAATCTCCCAAGACAAGGATTGGGGGCAAGAATTGCTGAAAATGTTGATAAGACAAATGCCTGCGCATTCCCTACGCAAGATATTGAAGTTGACATATTTGATGTCCAATTGAGAAAAATTGATGCCAACATAAGCTATCAATGTTTTGAACAGGAATGTAGTATTGGTCAAAGTAAGAATGGTACATTGAAGGCAAAGGCTCCTGCATGCTTAAACGGGCAAATCATTGCAAGAGCAGAGGGATATGCTGAGAAGAAAGTTCTATTCTCGAGCAGCAAAGAGAGTAAGGCAGAGTTAGTGATTGACAAAGAATATAAAGTGGGATTGTCATTGACAGTTGATAGAAAACCATTGTCTGGACAAGCATTAGTCACATTCGAGGGGCCAAAGAGCATAGGAGTGTCGTTGCCAAATTCTGAGAAAGTTGAATTATCGGAAGGCGCATACAATGTCAGTGTATATATCTATGGAAATTCGAGCATAGTTCTTCCTGCAACAACAAAGAGAGAGTGCACAAAAGTGACAAGTGGAGGGATTTTAGGATTTTTTGGGAGCACAAAAGAGGAATGCTTTGACATAACTGTGCCATCCACCAAAATAGAATCAGCTATAGTTGGAGGAGGAGCATCTGAAGTATATCTTCTTCCTGATATGCTTGGAAATGGTACTCTTAAAATAGATGTGAAAGGATTTTCTAAACCCAACTCTTTGGAGCAACTCCAGAACAATTATGAATTGTTTGCCAATTCGGGAGTGGATATACAATGAAAGACCTAAGAAACTTGCGGTTTCTTCGAGGCAACTTTCCTTTAGAGAATATGAGACTTCTTATAGCCCCCATACTTTTCATGTCAAGGAACTTGACTAAAACTCCAGCTTTTAAGCTGGAGTTGTTCCTTGAGCATCCAAAAAACGAGCGCCTGCATCAAACTGCGGCTTTTAAGCCGCAGTGGCGCATCGTTTTTTTGATAATAATATATATGTTGCCATTTATTGCAGCATATAACGATTTTGGAGGATATTCTAGTAGCTCTAGTTTCTATTCGACAACACAACCTCAGCCCGATTTCCAGACAGCATATAGCGGACATATTAGCACATATTGGCCGATATTGGAAGAAAGAGACAAAGAATCACAGTGCGAAGCCAGACAAGACTTGTTGATACAAGTAGCTCCTGCGGGATGCCAGCCAGCAGTAGTGAGAAGCGACTTGATTGCGGAGCAAAATGTTCCAGTATTCTGCCAGCTTGATGCTCTCAAGCTTAATCCTTTGATTGATATAAGAGAGATAAGAAATATACAGTTTAGAGCAAATTATCCTAAGGAAGTAATAAGCACAGGATTCCATCCTGCACGAGCAGCATTAAGGACAAAAGATAGACTTCTTGGAAGCCCCATGACCAGCAATATTGGGTATGCAGTGATAGTGCTTAGGAAGAATGCAAATGAATCGTCATTACCTTCATTTGTGAATTTGACATTATCTGCAAGAGTGGAGTATGAATCTGGAAATGCGCTTGGGATAGGAAGAGCAGAATTCCTGCTTACTCCTGTAGATGATGAGACTTGGGCAGAGACAGAGAGCAAGAATCAAAGTTTCTGGCAGGGTAGATACTCAGTAAGGGTTGAAAATCTCAATGAGAGATTTGCTGATTTAAGCATATATTTCCAGGACAGAAAAATAGCAGGGACAAGAGTAGAGAGAGGAAGGCTTTCTAATCCGATATATCTGCCAGGGAGCTATTGCCAGGCCGGGCTGCAAGCATCATATGATGAATATGTTGGAGTCGGAAAGAAAGCAAGAATAGAAGTAGGGGATACTTCAGGACTTGATAGCGTAGATGTTGTTGAAGGAAGTACATTCTTGGATGGAAGATGCAGGGTCGATAGGATATATGTAGATGGGACAACCAACAGTTCTGGAAATGTAAGCATAAGCTGTAGCAGCGGAGAGAGAGCATTGCTTAAAATAAGGCAGAAAATAGCCGCGTTTGTAACTGGGGACTTTGTAACGTGGGCAGGAGACAAGCAAGGAAAAATGTGGACTATCAGAGAGTATCTCGGAAATGGAAGATACAACATAAGCTCTGGGAGCGACCATAGGGAAGTTACTTCTGGAGAATTGCAGTTGAAGCAAGACAAGGAATTGACATCTGATATGGAGAAAGCATATCAAGAGGCCCTCAATGCTTATGAGCAAGTGGCAAAAGAGCATCCAGTAGATCCTATAAGAGATGTAAAGGCAACATCTGTGTACAATCCAACTTATGGAGCAAAAGCTCTTGAATCTGCAATATTGCTTGCAAGGCAGTTTGGGAAGAACTATGATGAAGCAAGATTGATACAGAAGTATATAGAATTGTATCCAGGGACTTCGACAGGATATAGTGGGAGATTGCAGGAACTCTATCAGTATGATACATCATTATCCTCCAGCGTTGTATCTTTAGATGGAAAGTTCAGGACACTTAGAGTTGCATCAATAACTGATGTATCTAGTGGGAGTTATGTAGAATTACAATTTGCCAATGAACCTGGGTTGAAAAGATTGAACTGGAGAGAAACAAGAGATATAGAAATAACAAAAACTGTAAAAGGGGAAAGCAAGAAGGATATAGTAGGGAGCATAAGACTTGATGACCTAAATGGAGAAGAAGCAAAGATAACTCCTACTTGCGTAAACGTCAAGAATGGGGATAAAATACAACTTAGCACAATGGTATTGAAAGTTGGAGATCCTGCAAGAGATATATGCGGACAGTTTGTGACATTAGATAAGATAAATGTAAGAAAGGCGGCAAAGATAAGACTGATACCTAAAGTTGTTGGGACCAGAAGTGAAGTAAATGTATCGGTGGGGATTGGGATAGAGAAGAGAGCGATAAAGTTATCTCCTGACAAAGCATTGGAAAAGATAGAGAACTTAAATGAGAGCATAAAGAAATGGGAGAGCATAAACAAGAACCTGGAGAAAGTCGTGACGGGATTGAAGAGCGTATGTTTTGCAACATCTGCAGTGCTTACGGCAAAGACATTCCTGACTGGATTTACAGGAGACGGCATTGCGAGACAACAGGTCATGAGAGGCCCTAAGGGATGGACGAGCAAGTGCAATCAACTAATAAGCGATAAAAAATATGATACTCTAAATCAGTGTTTTCTTGGAGAGGCAGACAAGATAAATGCCGACGTGAAGGCGCAATCTGAGGCAATAAGGCAAGTCAACCAGAGAGTAAAATCAATAGAAGAAGGGAAAGTAACTAAGTCTGGATTGCTTGGAGAGAAGAGTGTGAACACAAGAGTGGCTGCCAAAGAGTATGCAGAGCATCTAAGAAAAACATATCCTGAAGAGATGGTAGGGGAAAAGAAATTGACTGAATTGATAAATGCGGATTGCTATGAGCATTTCGAATGTGACTATACTACATTGAGAAACATAGAGCAAGCAATATTGTCAAAAAGGAATGGGGTGACTGATACAACTAGAGACAATCTCAATTCTGACCTTAAGAAGTATGAAGAGCAGATAACCTTGAACAAACAATTAAGAAAGAAACAGATACAAGATGAAGAGCTCAAGAAGCAGGGCCTTGGATCGGCCACTTTCCTTACTGCAGGGACGCAGCAGAAAGTGATAGCCGTGGTAGTGCCTATTGATAAATTAACATCTGATGAGTTAAAAAATGAGCTGACAAAGGATAATGAAAGCATAGATATAGATAGGACAGTGGCTATAAATGTAAATGGATATATTGACTCTACCAGAGGATTAAGGATAGATGGAGGGACATACGTAGCAGGAGTAAGGCAGACATCACAAGGGAGTTATGCCGTACAGAATATAGTGCATATGCCTCCATCAGGAAAACCAAAATTATTAACAAAGGATGAGGCAATTGTGTTTACTTCAGCTTATAATGTCGGGCCAATCATAGCGCAAGACCAAGTAATCTACAGCAATAGGTATGAGAGTCCAGAAATAAAATTCTTTGAGACTGAACCTTACAAAGGAATGCCTGCAGTAGTGCCATTTGATACTTTGCATGGATGGTATGCCGCCACTAAACAGACGCTGCCAACATTTGGGGGAGTAGCAGGATTTGAATCGTCAGGAAGAGTCTCTAGCTTCTGGTTGTGCAATGTAGGGAGCAACAAGAGGGAAGAATTCCAACAGGCAGGATTTGGAGATGACCTCTGCGAGTTGATGAATCTTAATACTGGCCAGACATTGGCGCATTTCCCAGGTTTGAATGAGGAACAGACGAGAGATTTGGTGAACAAGGCAGTAAAGGCCCTGACAGAAGCGGCACAACAATATGGGAACAAGCCGATAAAGATAGGAAATGAAGTATTCACAAATGTGAAAGCTGCGGCGAACATACCTGCAGTACAGTGCCAAGACTTTATGGATCCGAAAGACTGCCACCTCTTGTTTAATGTGTGTGACCCAGTCATATGTCCTGCAAGCAGATGCGACTTTGGAGGCAAATATCCTGTGGCAGATGTGGTGCAGAGCGGAATCATTGGAAGCACATTGCTTTGCCTTCCAAATGCGAGAGAAAAGATTGTTGTCCCAGTGTGCCTAACAGGGATACATGCAGGAATAGATTCTTATGTTTCTATATTAAAATCTCATAGAGATTGCTTGGCCGAGAACATAAAGAGCGGGAAGACCGTAGGGATATGTGACCAGATAACTTCAGTTTATCTTTGTGAATTCTTCTGGAGGCAAATGGCGCCTTTGGCAAATGTGATAATTCCAAAACTTGTAGAGGCAGCTTATGGGGGCAATCAGGGAGCCAGAGGAGGAGGAGAATACATGACTGTGATGGGTGCATGGCAAAATATGCAAAAGTCCCTTGATTATTTCACACAGACATATGCAGTAAACTCACTCAAGGCATATAGGGTAAGATCAATAGAAGATGCAGGAACCCAAGTATGCAAGGCATTTGTATCTGCCGGAGTTCCTACAAAGTTTGACAGCCTTGTTGAACCAGACAGTCCGCCTCAGTTCCATGCATGGTTTAGCAGTATCAAATATTCAGACGCTACTGTGCCTGCGACTGCTCAATATAAGGTATTCTACCATATATTTGCAGGGAAAGACAGCGGAGTGCAATACAGAGTATATCTAAGGAATCCTCCAGATACAAGCTACTATTACTCTTCACAGTTCCTACCTGTCGCGGCAGGGTATATATCAAGAGGGGAATATGCCACACAGACAAAAGATTTCACAGCTCCTGAAGGATACAAGGAACTTTGCGTAGATGTCAACGGACAGGAAGAATGCGGGTTCAAGCAGGTATCGACAAGCTTTGCAGTCAACCAAATAAGAGATGAATTTGTGAAAGAAGAAATTAAGAACAATCAGGTGACATCTGAAAAAGAATGCATAAGCGGGAGCGCAAGCTTATCTGGAGCAGTAGG
>VGKP01000018.1 GCA_016866975.1 Candidatus Pacearchaeota archaeon | reverse complement strand
AACTGCTTGGAGTGACTATAGCTTCTTTCAATAGTTGACTGGTCAATTGCTTGTGAATGTCTAAAGCAGCGACAACGTCTGTTGTTGCAGCAGAAGAACCATACACAACAGCAGCGTCAGCCATACCATTCTTTACGAAAGGTTGTGGATAACTAGCTGCAGTTGCCAATGCGACTGTTGAACCGAGCATAGCTGCACTCGTCAGCACCGATACAATTTTTCTAAAATTCATCATTTTTTTTATACCTCCTTTCATCTGTGTGGAATTGGCGATCCGTAGATCCCTCTTAGAGGAGATTGCTAAGCAATCCGCCTTGGCCGTGTCGAGCATGTTGCTCTGACACAAGTTTTCAGTATCAAAGATACATCATCTTGGCCAGTGCCCTTATTGATACAATAAGAGCAAAGTATCTTAGATATGTTGCTTTAAAAAACTTTCTCTTCATGATAATAGATGTTCGCAATAAACTCTTAACTCTTTGCTGAAGGTATTTAAAGCTTTTGATACTACTATATCGGAAGACACGACCTTTTTTTGATTCATTATATGTTAATTTACAATATATGTTATTTAATAACATATATGTAATATAGAAACATATATATACTAAATATATTACTAATATATATGTATATAAAGTACAGCTATTAGATAAAATGTCGACGAAAACTAAAACTAGAGAGATAACTATAACTGATGAAGGAGGCACTTTTGCTATTTTCTTCAAGAAGTTTAGTGGAGAAAAAGAGAATTATGACTTTGAAGGCATTTCTGCATTCAGGCAGCTACTAAGCAATGAAAAGGCGCGTATCCTCCATACCCTAAAAACAAAGAAACCTGGCTCATTATATCATCTTGCCAAGCTTTTAGGAAGAGATTTTAAGGCAGTCCATGAAGACCTTAAATTGCTTGAGAGATTTGGGTTTATTGAGCTGATATTTGAAAAGACTGGAAAAAGAGAGAGGATAAAACCGGTAGTTGTCATAGACACATTGAATATTAAAATATCCGTCTAATAACATATCTTAAGGCTTACAGTGACTTGTCCTAGTCCTAGAGGGAAGAAGTCTTCTGCTGACCTGTGACTTGTTGAGCAATTACCTTGAGAGAGTGAAGCTATATTACTCTCTGACCCTGTAGATTCATTATAATAAATATTAAAGCGAACTCCTTTAATAGGATAGTCTTTTCCATTAGGAAATGACTTTGTCAAGATATCATTAGTTGTACTGTTCAAAACATCACACGCTTTCTTGCCAGATAGACAAACCCGACCACTATAGCAGGAGCCTATCAATCCCTTATATTCCAATGGAACTTGCTCGGATAACCTACAATCTGTTGTATATACCCTTAGACTCTCTAAGAAATGCCTTATGTCTTTACTGGCATTCTCTTTAACAATTGGCTCTTTAGGAGAGAATCCCAACATAAGTACAAACACTACTGCAACTAGTACGACTATCACTACAAATCCGACAACTTCTTCCTGACCTTTTGAATTTTTCACCTTAACTCCTTAGGACTTCCGATTATTTTTCCTATCTCACATATCCTAGATTGCTGCTCTCTCCAGCATAGAGAGACGAAGGCTCCCTCATATTGAATGCGTGAGCCTATCGTAGAATTAATGAGAGTGATAGTCTTGCATAAAGGATAGTTCCCTATAGAACATTCTCCTGTCCTAGATGGCGATATAACTTCCAATGATAGTGCACCCATGTTCCAGAGAGCCCTGACTTGTTGGTTCCTTTGAGGATCTTTAAGTAGGATGGCTTTATCTAGGTCTATGCAGCCATTGCATTCCTCATGAGAATCACTCCATCTTAACTCTGGGCTATCTGCAAGTTTCCTCAATGTTTCCAATACCTCATTTTCCCTCTGCTCAAGAACCTTATCTTTTCTATCTGCACTGTTCAGTGAAATATAAAATATTATTGCTACTGAGAAAAATATCATCAAGGCAACAAGAACGAATGCCATCTCCTGTATCTTGATTTGCCCTTTAGAAGACCGGACAAGATAACTTGTCATTCTCACCTCCTAAAGACTGTGAAAGAAAAGATATTTTTGCAAGATCAGAACTGGAATTATACAATCGTGTAGCCTGAGAAAATGACTCGAGAGATCCTGTCAAAGAAGAAGTGCACCCTTTACCATTAAGGAGTATTGATTTCTCCTGATAAAGAGAAGACAGCGACGAGGCTCGCTTCATCAATCTTTTAAACTGGCATTCATATACATCTGGATCTGAGAAGATGCCTGCCCAGACGAAGACATTGTTATTCTGAGAAGAGTCCACATAAATCGTCCTTGAGCCTTTCTTAATCAAGCTTTCATAAACTGAGATGTCGCAACCAGTAACCTTTCCAAAGCAAACTTTCTGACTTCCCCTCTTACAACTTTCTTTCTTATCGTAAGACAAAACCTGTAGACTTGAGTTAATGGCGCGATTGTCCTTGACAAGAGACTTAATCTCCTTTTCCATCTGTTCTGGAGGATCGAGGAAACAATAAGATGAATCAGATGACCATAATATCAAAACGTCTGCCACTCTGAATGGATAATCAAAAGGCTTTCCTAAGACTAAGATATCCTTTGCAACAAAGTCCTTACCTGAAAAGAAATATTTTCCTGAAAACTGGCTAGGAATACCTGTGTCCTTACCTGGGCGGCCAATAGAGATTTTTTGTACCCCATAAAAGCCCTGCAAGTCACAGTCGAAGACAACTCTTGTAGGAATATCAAAAGAAATTTTATCTGTCTTTCCACTTTCCAAACCAGTCTCCAGAGCAGTTGTCAGCAAACCTAACTCTCGTGCAGATAGACTGTCTCCCTTATATTCGCCCTGTTTTACTATCTTTGATGCTGCGTAAAGCCCTAGTGATAAGATTGCCGCACCAACGATTATTGCAAATATCCATCCAAAACTAAATTCCCATCCTCTTTTATTCATAGTGGTGACAGACGGACTAGTGGTTCCGTCGAATCCTTAGAAATAAGTACTGCTATTTTGTTATTAGTAACTGGGACGCAAAAGAACCCTCTGGATGTGATGTGTTTTAAAGTAAAACTGAACTCTCCCTTGCAAGATGTATGGGGAGAGATATATAGATTTCTGGAAGGATAAGTAAATTCTTTCAAATCATCAAAATTCGCCCTGTCCTTTGCAGATAAAAGAGGTTGTGTTGAGTTTCCGAAACAGACTTCATCGACACCTCCTGGAAGAGATGGCAAAGGTTCCTTTCTTGTATCTATACTAGCCCCATCACTTCTCCACGCATCATCTATTGAATCTTGCAATTTCTCCTTGAACTTAGCGCAGAGGATAGTATCTCCAGATTTCATGAATTGAAATATCATGTAGCCTGCGATAGATAAAGTAACTGCTATTATAATCATTGAGAATATCATCCCAAAAGATAACTGCAATTGACCCCTTTTCATCATTGATGAATCAGCTAAATATACTATTAAAGCTTTACTTATAAGAGAACCTGAGTTCCCTTGTTAACTCCCCTTAAAAATTCTGAGAATGTATAATGCATATAAACCTTCAAATAAAGATGAAACAATTGAGATTATTGTCCATCCCGGTCCAGTAGCCTCATAATATGTCCCTGATGCAGCGATTATAATTGAGGCAATTATTATTATGACCATAAATGCAAGATAATATATTGGGAGAACCAGGACTTTCTTAGGGCGCTTCTCCTTGATAAACAATGCCAATGCAACTATGCTCCAGATCAATATAGTCAAGAATAAAACCGAACTTAATATTGATAAAATCAAGTTTTCTTTTTCTATAAACTTAAGGTATAATGATAAAAGTATACCTGAGACGGCAAATATGATGGATGCAAAGTGAAATGCCCTTACAGATCCATTTCCACTGACTTTTCCCATTACCTGCACAACCCATCGTCGTAAAGACGATATCCAAATGGACAGGAAGTGCATTTTTCACTGAAACAGTATTCATTCTGCCCGCCGCAATAGGTATACTTACCCTCACAAGCATAGTGACATTTACCATCCTCGCCCAAGACTTGTGAAGGATCATTGCATCTATTATCATCCCCGATTATCTTTGTCATGTTGCAATAGAATCCTGTGCAAGGCATAGTACATCTCAAGTCATCAGTTATAGCCCCGGAACAATATGGTGTACATCCTTCATCTGTAAGGTAAGACTGAGGACCACATGTCTGAAAATCTTCCTTAGACCTTATACTCTCCATACTTATAGCATAGGAGTGGTGTAGATTTCCCCAAGTAGTTATTCCCAACAATCTTCCTTTTGAGTCGAACAATCCACCTCCGCTGCTCCCAAATGTGATAAACGCGTCAGAATCTATTACCTTGAAGGATATCCCATCGTCTGTAATCAAGTCCCTGAATCCAGTAATCTTACCAATCTCCTTGCTATATTCGCGAGCATTGACGGAGAATGATGGATATCCTATTGCAAAAACTTTCTCTAGTTTCTTACTTGAATTTCTTATCTCAGGCACAGCATAGTTACCATCAGAGGGCTTTGCTATCTCAAGAATAGCTACATCTATTTTGTTTGGAGATATGTAAGTATTCAACACAGGGTATATCTTACCGTCAAACATCATCACACGGATTGTCTGATTAGAAATCCCCCAACATTCGTGTATATACTTGCAATCTATAACGTGCCTATTAGTCAGAATGTAAGTCTTTCCACCAGACTCTGAATATATGACTCCTGAGCCTCCCCCTACTGCGCCCTTTATTTTTACTCCTTCCTTCGAAATGTAATCCACATTCGTCTTAATCAAGACTATGGACCTCTCTGCCTTCAGCAGAGTCTTTCCAGCTTCGTCAAAAATAGATCCGACAGTGAATAAGAAGATAATCACACTTGAAGCGATTATTCCTATTATTGACAAAATTAAGCCTGCAATAGCCAATCCTGTCTTGTTTTCCCTTAGCTGCAATATAGAAAAGATAAGGCCTAAGATGGCCATGGGCAAAGAGAGGAAAAATACAAAAAATCCAAGAACACTGAGAATGCCCAGAACAAAACCGGATATACCAAACCCTTTGCTCACCTTCTTGACTATTAATGAAAGAAGAAAGAGTTATTTATAAACTTATTTGGCTATGGCACAAGAAAGTAAGTTTCTGATTTCTGCTCTTACTTCTCTGAATAAATTTATTTCTTAAGGCCCTTAAGTGTCCCTGAGACTTTTACTATCTTCATCTTTTCTGGATAGAGTTCAAAAGCTGCCCGTATATCATCTAGAGATTCTCTTGAGACTGCTAGGATAAATCTGCTTCCTTTCTCTTCCAAAAACATAGGTGCCGCCTTAGCCCAGCCCAAGACTCCAATTGCATCCAATATTGCCTGTTCAATCATAGATTTGTTTGAAGCGTCAATCAACAAGTACCTATAATTTATCCTAGCCGAAGGATTTAGTTTCAGTCTCATCTTATCAAAGTGCTGTTGGCAATTTTATTGACTACCTGCTTGAGAGAATTGCTTTCTAATGCGAAGCCCAGGCTTTCAGCACTACTCACCTTGAAATTGTTAATGCCTACAACCTTGCCTTGCGTATCTATCAATGGACCTCCTGAATTCCCAGGATTAAGAGAAACATCTGTTTGTATATACTCTGCCTTCCCATTAGGCCCGGTCCTGTCTATTGCGGAGATTATGCCTTCTGTCACGCTAAACGACAGGCCATAGGGATTGCCTATCGCAATAACTTTCTTCCCCACCTGTAACTGGTCTGAGTTTGAAAGAGAAAGGATATTGTATTTTCCATCCACCTTGAGCAAGGCGATGTCGTAAAAAGAATCGATTCCCACAAGGCCTGCAGGAAATGACTTGCCATCAGAGTTTACAACTTTTATGCTCTTCGCGCCATTTATAACATGAGCATTTGTCACAATATATCCATCCTCATGCATTATGAATCCACTGCCTGCAGACTTTTCAGTGCCTACGCTTACAACTCCTTGGATTGCATCTGAAATTATACCGGAGAAATCTTCATGGCTAGCCTTCAGCAGACTAAGTTGCTGAGCAAAACTTTGTTCTTGATCAGCAACGGTACTTGAAAGCTCATTGATTTTTTTCTGATAATGCATATCGAGTTGCTGTATAAACTGTTGATAGTAATCATTATTTTCTTTAAGTGTGTTTGAGAAATCCTTCCTTGTGCTGTCTAGCCTAGAATCAAGTCTTGAAACCTGAGAGCTTAAAGCAACAAATGAAATTGTCTGGATTAATACTAGAAGCGCAAGCAAGATATAAAGTACATTGCGATGTTTCTTCAGCCGACTTATATGGTGCTGATGATGCTCGTGGTGATCCATACGATAATTAATGAGAGCAGATTTATAAACTCACCCTTGCTTTATAAGAGATGCGAGAGATTGACAAAGTTCTAGATGACCAAGAGAAAGTCTTCTGGGAAGGTGCACCAAAGTTTTGGCCATTCTTTCTAGGAGGAAGCATTATCGTAGTCATCTTTGGGGCATTTTGGATGTTATTCCTCATTCCTTTTATTGCACTGGGTCTTTTTGCAGCATTTTCTGGTCAAATTTGAGGACTGGGAGTTTTCCTATTGCCACATTTTTGGATAGGAATCATCCTTATTTTTGGCATCCCTACTTACAATTATCTCGTCCATAGCAGGACATATTATGCAATCACTAATAAGAGAGTCATAATCCAGACTGGTGTCATTGGAAGAGATTTCAAGATGGTTGATTTTGACCAGATAACCAATGCAGAGGTCAATGTAGGGTTATTTGATAAAATATTTGGAGGCAGTTCTGGAAGCATCATAATATCAACTGCTGGAACATTTGTGGAAGGAAATCATGGACCCATGTCAAAACCTTATACCTTGAGTAACATTGAAAATCCTTATGAAGTCTTTAAATTCTTTAAGAAAGTATCTCACGCTGTAAAAACTGACGTGCACTATCCTAACCAATATCGTCCCAAGAAGAACCCTGGATATACTACAGATGTCGATCCTTCCAGGCTTTAACCATAGTCGCGTCATTTTCTCATCTCATAACCTATTTAAAGCAGACATGTCTCAGATGATAATGAAGATGAGGTTGAGGAAATTATGAAAATTCATGCTATAGGAGGATACAATGAAGTGGGAAAAAATATGACTGCTCTCGAAGTAGATCAAGATGTTATATTATTCGACGCTGGACTTTTCTTACCAGCGATAGTTGGTGTATCTGAGAGGGAGAAGATTCCTACTGAGAAAGGCATGCGCGCGTTAGGTGCCCTGCCTGACGATGTCTACCTTGACAATAAAGGACTGAGAGAGAAAGTGAGAGCAATACTTGTATCACATGCTCATCTAGATCATGTAGGGGGCATACCTTACAATGCCCCTAGATACAATGCTGATGTAGTTGGAACCCCTTATACTATGGAGGTACTAAAAGTATTGATGGAAGATGCTGGTCAAAGAATAAAGAACAAAATTGTGCCGGTACCGGTAAATGGTACTTATATGCTTAAAGGAAACAATCAGTATAAGATAGAATTCATCAACATGACTCATTCAACCTTGCAATGCGCAATAATAGCAGTCCACACATCGAAAGGCATAATCTTATATGCCAATGACTACAAGCTTGACAACTCCCCTGTATTTGGAGACAAGCCAAATTATGGGCGATTAAAAGAGCTGGCACATATAGGAGTGAAAGCGTTGATAGTGGATTGTTTATATGCTCCTGATGACAGGAAAACTCCTTCTGAAAATATTGCGAAAGAACTTTTGGAAGACGTATTTTTCTCAACCACTCATCAAAATGCAGGAATGGTCATAACGACATTCTCGTCCCATATAGCAAGACTCAAGACAATAACTGAATTTGGGAAAAGACTGAACAGGGAAGTTGTATTTGTAGGGAGAAGCCTGATAAAATATTGTCTTGCCGCCCAGAGAATAGGGAAAGCACCTTTTCTATCAGATGTAAAATTATGCACTTATAGAAAACAAGTGGATAAAATTCTCTCCATTGTGAACAAGAACAGAAATAGATATCTAGTTGTATGCACGGGACACCAAGGAGAACCTGGATCAATCCTGGACAGACTTGCAAAAGGGCAGTTGCCTCTCCGCCTTAATTCTGAAGACCAAGTGATATTCTCCTCGAAGACAATCCCTGCTCCTATAAATGAAGTTAACAAAGAGCAGCTTGAGAGAAGACTTAAAAAGTTTCATGTGCGTATATTTGATAATGTCCACGTCTCGGGCCATGGCGGCAGGGAAGACCTAAGAGACCTTATCCAGTTAACAAAGCCAGAACATGTCGTGCCCTCGCATGGCGACCTGAAAAAGTTACTTGCAGGAGCTAATCTTGCTATAGAGATGGGGTACAAACTCAATAAAAATGTCCACATTATGCAAAATGGAGGAGTACTGGAATTGTGAAAGATGAAATAATTGCAGGAATAAAGAACGGATTGGAGAGAGGAGAATCTCTGGACCAAGCAATGCAGACTTTCATAAACGCAGGATACAAATCTGTCGAGATAAGAGAGGCAGCAAATTCTCTTACCGGAGGCACTACACCTATAGTGACTGGAGCACAAAATACCGTCTCTGCATCATCGCCTTCAGAGCTAATTCCTCAAACTACTTCAGCTGGGCAACCACAAACTGCTCCTGCAAACCAGACTAATGCATCTCCAGCAAATATCCCATCGATACCCTCTCTATCGAAGAAATCAGCCGGTAAGGATACAAAAAAAATAGTGCTTTTGGTGGTCCTACTATTATTTCTCATAGGGATACTTATCGCTGCAATCCTCTTCAAGGACACAATCCTTAAAGCATTCTCCTCATAATGGAAAAAGGTATCCTCGTCCAATCTGCTTCTGTCTTCAAGAAAAATCCTGCAATCATCTTACCTGGAATAGGAGCCTTTGTTTGGATGACTATCTATTTTAAATTATTGAATCAGAAAAAGAATTCATTACCGATCTCATCTGAAACAGATTTCTGGATATGGTCGGTAGTTTTAGCATTAATTGCGCTTATAGGCTTGTCATTTTTCTTCAGTTATCTATTTTCATCATGTGCCAAAGTGATTTCTAGAAAAACAAAGGGAGGTCTGAGAAACTGGCCAGGCATGTTCCTGCAATCCATATTATTCTTAATCATATTCAATATAGTGTGGCTATTTGCACAAAATGGCGCTTTACTTATTGGAAGGACGATGCAGCTCGAGATTGCAGCTGCGCAAATGATATTTATATTCCTTTATGCTCTGATAATAATAAGTTTCGCGTTATTCTTTATTTATGCGCAATCTGCTTATGCATTAGGTCACACATGGAGAAAGGCAATCACAACAAGTTTTAAGATAACCAGGATCAATTATCCTCTGACGCTTACAATATCTATTGTCTATTTTCTTCTTACGGGAATCTTAGAAAGCCTGACTGGCAATATTTATTATTATGGAATCTCGATTACAGAAATGATTTTATTTATAGCAGTATATCCTTTTTTCGCTATCTTACTCACAATTATAACATACAAATACTATGATATACGAACCAGCTGAAGACTCTAAATTGCTCGCGAAAATCGTGAGAAAATATTCAAAAGGTAAGAAATTCCTAGACATTGGTGCAGGTTCTGGAGTCCAAAGCGATGCCGCGATAACCGGCGGAGCTGAGAGAGTGATAGCTATAGATATAGACCCTGAGGCAGTAAAATCCCTTAGACTTAAAGGGTTGAATGCTATAGAATCAGATTTATTCTCAGAGGTAGATGGAAAGTTTGATATAATCGCATTCAATCCCCCTTACCTGCCATCAGACAAGAGAGAAGATGAAGAAAGCAAACGCATAACTACTGGGGGGGAGAAAGGCGATGAGATGGTATTGAAGTTCCTTGAGAAAGCGCCTATTTACCTGGACAAGAACGGGATAATACTTATAGTCTTATCTTCCCTAACACCTAAAAAAAGGATACTTGAGATGATGAAAAGACAGGGCATGAGATTTGATATAGAAGCCCAACAAAACCTATTCTTTGAGAAACTTGAAGTGTGGAAAATTACCTCTTCGCGTTCTTCCACATCACGTTGAAGTATGAATTTAACCTTGGAATATTCCAATATCTTTGGAAAAAGCATCACAAGCCACACATTAAATCTCTTCCTTAATATTATATATCTTTTGCCAGAAAAAAAGAGAAAAGAAAAAAATGAATACAATTATCTTGATCCAGAGAAGATTCCTCGAAAGCTTTTGATACACCAGAGAGAGTGTATGGTGATTACGAAAATGCATTCAGGAAATTCTCGAGTAAAGAAGTCTTATTATAGGAGAAATTGCTTCTATTGCCAATAATTGTGATTGTACTCTTGCTACAGAAATAAATACCACTCAATTTTACCATGGGTTTACAAGACAACCTTTTGCTGAATTGCCAGGCGAGTACCCGTATTTGAATGCGCCACGACAGCAGAAAATAATAGGCTTGGTGTTATTTTTTGGCCCTTGAAGCGTATGGTTTCCAACATTCTTCGGGCAAAAATACCTTCGTTTTTCCAAGAACGACCATCACTTGATAGTCTGCCTGAACATCTCTTCTATTGTTGACACGCATAAATTCTTGCTCTGCTGCTTGCACCGCTCCTTCGACAGTCCCCATATACTTTGTAGTTGTATTCCCTTCACCTTGACTTTCCCATAGAGACCTTAAATTAACAATGTAATTTAGACGGCAACCATCTGCAGCTTTTAATTTTGTCAGCGTTTTTTGATACCTTCGCAAACTTTTTTCAGCATCTCTGATTTCCTGGGTAATTACTCTTCCAATAGACTCTTTTATATCCATAGCATAAAAGAAGAAAATTTCTTTATAAAGATACAGGTGATAGACTCTCCAAAGCATAGCTTTAAAATATCATTTCTTCTGCCATCTTTATGGATGCTGAATTGATATATAAGGCACAAGCTTTACAGAAGCAGATAGAAGAGATGCAAGCGCATGCAGATCTGATAGAGAGGGAAATGGGAGAGCTTGTAAGGTTCAAGAACGATCTTGAATTGCTCGAGAAAAGTCAGAAGAAAGAAGTACTTTCATCACTTGGAAAAGGTGTCTTCATGAAGACAGAGAGGGTAGAGAAAGAACTATTTGTCGAAGTTGGAGCAGGGATAATCGTGAAGAAGACACCTTTAGAGACAAGGGCAATTATTGATGCGCAATTGAAGAAAATCACTGAGGCAAGGTTGCACGCGTTAAGCAAGCTAGAACTATATCATCAAGCAATGCAGAATCTTATCAGAGCCATACAAGAACAGCAAGGAACTGAAGGAAAGAATACTACTGGATCTTAGTACGATTCCTTTAGAACAAATTAATTAAAATAGCAAAATATTATAAGGTCTGGATTATTTTTAATATGGGAGTAAAAAAGAATGTTTGAGATGTTGTTGAGTCCTAAGAAGGCAGAGAGAAGGCCATGGGAACTTTTTTTTGTTG
>VGKP01000017.1 GCA_016866975.1 Candidatus Pacearchaeota archaeon | reverse complement strand
TCCTATCTCTAAAGTATTGTATCAGGGAGCATGATAAAATAAGGAGAGGTTTTGTCAGAGATTTCCTAAAAGAACAGATTTAATTATAAAAACATATAGAATTTCCTGTAACGCAATACTTATAAGGGTAAAGAGTGAAGACTTTTTATGTACATATTAGGACTAAACATAGGCCATAACGCGACAGCAGCGTTACTCAAAGATGGGAAGATAATAAGATGTGTTAGTGAAGAAAGATTCACCAGGATAAAGAACCATCATGGGGTACCTTACAAATCTATCCAATGGATAATGCAAGATGCTGGAATAAAATTGAATGAGATAGACTCAATAGTACTTGATGACCAATATCAAGTAATAAATGATCCAAAATTTGGAAGAAACTTCTTTCAAGCATATACTGAGAAATCCAAGGCTAGAAATATCTTCTCTTATCTCGGGTACAAGTATCCAAAAGCGTTCTCCAAATATTATAGTTTCAAGAATTCCCAGTTACAAAGAGAAGAAGACCGTGAAAAAATAAAAAGAGATATTTCAAAAGCACTAGATTTTCCTTCCGATAAAATAGTTGTGACTGACCATCATCTTATGCATGCTTTTGCAACTATCGGCAATCTGGATAAGAAGAAAGAATGGATAGTATTTACTTTGGATGGAGAAGGTTCGGGATTGTGCGCCTCAGTAAATGTTTTTGATGGAAAGTCTTTAAAAGTCATATCTCAAAGCTCAAAGACTGCTTCTATAGGATACTTTTATGGTATTGCCACACTTTACCTAGGCATGAAACCATTAGAACACGAGTTTAAGGTAATGGGGCTTGCACCTTATGCAAAAAAGGAAAATGTCGACAAGATATACAGCAGACTCAGGTCTCTATTCAACATAGATTCCAATGGAGTTTTCCACTCAAAGTTCAGCATGCCTTTCGCGGACCATTTCTTTACAAGAGAGATGAAATATGTAAGATTTGACACAATATCTGCGGCTGTGCAGAGACTTACAGAAGAACTATGCTGTGAATGGATTGAGAAGATGATCAAAAAGACAGGCGTACACAACGTTGCACTTGGCGGAGGAGTTTTCATGAATGTTAAGACTAACAAGAAAATATCTGAATTGGCTTCTGTAGAAAAACTATTTGTCATGCCTAGCTGTGGAGATGAGAGCAATGCGATGGGGGCCTGCTGGTACGGCTATAAGTTACTCTCTAAAGAAGTGGACTTTACCCCTGTACCTATAAAAGACCTCTATCTAGGGCCGGAATATGATGAAAGATATGTAGAAAACTTCATCAAAAAGAACAGAATTTACAAGAATTACATAATAAAGAAATCAAAGAACATAAACAAAGATATAGCTGAGCTTCTTGCTAAAGGGGAGATTGTTGCAAGATGCTCTGGAAAAAGCGAGTGGGGAGCAAGAGCCCTTGGTAATAGGTCTATTCTGGCAAACCCTGTTCATCCTGATACAATAAGAATTTTGAACGAGACTATCAAGGACAGGGATTTCTGGATGCCTTTCACCCCCAGCATGCTAGATAAATTTGAGAAAAAGTATATCCTTAATCCAAAAAAAATAGATTCTCCTTATATGGCAATTACGTTTGACTCAACGCCGCTTGCGCAGCAAAAACTTCCTGCAGCAATGCACCCTTATGATTTTACAATTAGACCACAAATAGTCACCAAGGAATTCAATAAGGATTATTATGAAATTATCGAACATTTCAGCAAACTAACAGGAACAGGGGCGGTATTGAACACATCATTCAATTTGCACGGAGAACCTAATGTACTTACTCCTGAAGATGCACTTCATACAGTTGAGAACTCTTCTTTAAAGTATCTTGCGTTAGGAGAGTATTTGCTTGAAAAGAAGAATTTTTAATGTGCCTCTTTAAGCTTAGATAATTTCTTTGCGTCCTTCAGAGCATTACGAATTATGCCAAAGATATATGTTTTTCTAATAGCTGCATGGATAAGGAGTGCATAGGGATAGAAGCTAATAAAAATCCTCCTTCTGGCGTAGAGGGAGTAGAGGCTGTCCAGGAATTTCATCTGAAATACTGATTCAAAAACCTTTCTGTCGGCTGCCCTAAAATCGTGCAAAGTCACCAATGGAATTGAGATGAACACTGTATTTTCTTTATTCAGAACATTTGCTGAATGCAAATTCTTCACTTCATCGAGATGCTCCAGAAAATATTTTTTTCTCACCATTAACTGAGATATATCGAGAGTGTTGTGAAACTCATGGTAAGAAAGCTTCTGGAAAGCGACCTGTGACTTGAAAAGCAGATAGTTGTGAAGGAACGGCTTTGAAACGTAATAGTCGCAGCAGCTGATTTCTTTTCCTGATTTTTCAAGAGCATATGCCTGAAAGTAATATCTAAGAGAGTGGTTTGTGTTATCGGTAGCAAATGTAACATATTCAGCTCCCTTAAGCTTATCTTCAATAATTTTCTGCGGCTGTGCAAGATCGCTTGCTGAGAGAATAGCATACCTTCCCTGGACAGGGGGAAGTTCCCACTGAGAAGGTTTTTTATCTAATGTTCCCAGAAGAAACTTTTCTATCTCCTTCGGCTGATTGTGGCTCGCAATAACTTTCTTATATGCGGCTGCAGCAATCTCTTCCCTCTCTTTCTCGTGTTTGAGATAGTACTGAATTTTTTCTATTAATTCTTCAGTATCCTTAAACATTACTATTTCTTTCTCTTTCCTGAAAAAATCGAGATATTTCTCATAATGTTCTACCAAGATGAATGATTTGCATGCTGCAACTTCAAAGGGCCTTCCTTTAATCTGCGGCTTCCCGTATCCCCCCATTGTAAAGCCCAGAACAATCTTGCTCTGATTGATTACCCTTACCAGTTCCTCCGCCGGGAGATAGCCGTGATAGTACTCCCTGAATTCAGGGTATCTCTCCCATCCTTCACCCCAAAGATGGAAAGCGATTCCTTTCTTTATCAGCAACTGCATCAGCTCTATTCTACTTGGATTCGGCTTGCCAAAGAAAACTACATCATAAATCCTTTTCTCATCTATGGGTCTGAAGTGTTCGCAGTTGGTCGCCATGAAAAATACTGCCTTCTGCTGACCGTCCCTTGCATATTCTGCCCTGACATCGTGACACGTGAGAGCATAATCCATGAACAGGCTGTAGTATCGCGAATAGTTGTCGAATCTCCAGTCGTCATCGCTAAAGATATTCACAAGTATTGTTTTAGGCGATATTTTACGCAGCTTCTTCAATGTTGAGAGCTCGAATTCGTCATACATAAGATTGAAAAAAATATAATCGGGCTTGATTTCTTCCACTCTCTTCAGAAATTTTTTGTTCATCTTCTCTTTCCCTTCCCTGAAATATTCCTGCCCTGCATCAAAAACAATTGCCTGCTTTACCATCTTCTTTAGAGGAAGATACCAATTCTGGTAGAGTGAGTCGTTTTTATTTGCTGCCCCCCATGCTGCGAAGAATATGCTCTTGCCCGCGAGCTTTTTTTTCTTTTCTTCAAGCACATTCTGAGATTGTATTGCCATATGCCTCTCAGGTACTACTACAATAATCCTTAAAAAGGATTGCGGTTGTGTATTTCTACTATTATTAAGATGATAAAAAAGGCACTGATTACTGGCGTTACCGGATCCGGCGGAAGTTATCTTGCAGAATATATTGCACAGAACCATCCGGATGTAGATATCCATGGAATCACACGTTGGCATAGCACATCCACGCACCAGAATATCTCTTTGATTAAAGATAAAATAAATCTCCATGAATGCGACCTTACTGACTTCTCTGCTGTTTTTGAAGTCATTCGCAAAGTTCAACCTGATGCTATTTTTCATATTGCTTCCCACGCCAATGTCCGCGCATCTTTTGTTAATCCGCTTTCTGTCTTGCATAATAATATTATGGGCACTGCAAATCTTTTTGAAGCTATACGCCTTTCAGGCACCAAACCTCTCGTTCAAATCTGCAGCACTTCTGAACTGTATGGGCAAGTTGACCCTCGGCACGTGCCTATCACTGAAGACTGTCCCGTACAGCCTGTCAATCCTTATGCAGTGTCAAAGATGGCACAGGATTCCCTGGGACTCACTTATTTCAAGAGTTATGGCATTCCCGTTATCCGCACTCGTATGTTTGCGTACCTCAATCCGCGAAGAACCGATCTCTTTGCAACGTCCTTTGCAATGCAGGTTGCGCGCATTGAAGCTGGTCTGCAAAAAGAATTGCTCCATGGCAATCTCGACTCCACGCGGACACTCATTGATGTCCGTGATGCTATGGAATCCTACTGGATTGCCATGACGAAAGGAAGACCTGGAGAAATCTATAATATTGGGGGCAATACTGTCATCACGGTCGGGCAATTCCTTGATGTTTTGAAGAAACTTGCACAATGCACTATCCCTTCGAGAGTCGAACTTACGCTATTGCGACCTGTGGATGTGACTCTGCAGATACCAGATACTTCCAAATTTGAAAGAGAAACAGGATGGAAGCCAAAGTATTCTTTTGAAGAAAGTATTAAATACCTTCTTGATCATTGCAGGCTAGCCGTTGCGAGAGAGGTACACTCATGATGAACTTTTATCAAGGCAAGAAAATACTTGTTACGGGGGGAACGGGGATGATTGGAAGGCAACTTGTCCAGCTTCTTATTGAGCAAGGCGCGAGCGTCCGCATCGCCTCTCTCGATGACCCTTCGCGCGCACATCCACAAGCAGAATTCATGAAAGTCAACCTTATGGACATCAACAATTGCTTGCTTGCCTGCAAAGGCATGGATATTGTTTTTCATCTTGCAGGCATCAAAGGCTCTCCGAAAATGACTGCTGAGAAACCTGCGAGCTTTTTTGTTCCCACGATTCTGTTTAACACTAACATGCTCGAAGCAGCACGCCAATCAGGAGCTGAACGTATCCTCTATACGAGCACGATTGGAGTTTATGCTCCTGCAGAAGTATTCCACGAAGATGATGTTTGGAAAACATTTCCCTCTGAAAATGACAAATTTGCAGGTTGGGCGAAACGTATGGGTGAGCTTCAGGTGGAAGCCTACCGCAAAGAATATGGCTCGATGAATCTGGCTGTCGTGAGGCCTGCCAATACCTACGGACCGTATGACAACTTTGACCCTGCAAACGCAATGGTCATCCCATCCCTTATCGCGAGAGCGATGAGCGGTGAAGACCCTTTGGTTGTATGGGGTGATGGAACCCCGGTACGCGACTTTATTCATGCAAAAGATGTTGCGCGAGGTATGCTGTTTGCACTTGAAAAATGCCATCCCTCGCCGATTAATTTTGGCAGTGGGCAGGGATATACAGTCAAGCAGATTGTTGATATTATCGTTAACAACCTTGAACAGAAACCAAAGATTGTGTGGGACACGTCAAAGCCTTCAGGAGACAGGAAGAGGGTCATGGATATCAGCAAAGCAAAGGCTCTGGGGTGGGAGCCTACAGTCTCCTTAGAGGAGGGCATCAAGGAAGTCATGCAGTGGTATAAGGAGAATAAAGAGATTGTAGGAAAGAGATACAATGTGTTCACGGAAAAAAAATTTGTCTAATGGAAGGAAAAATCATTGTCACAGGAAGCAAGAGTGGATTAGGGCGTTATCTTGCAGAGAAGCTCAATGTTATAGGTATATCGCGTGAAACTTCTGATGCAGAATGGCAGCAGCTCAGAGAAAGAGGTGTTGCCACGATTATCCATTGCGCATTTAATTCAAAAAAGCCCTCTTCTTCCGAAGAAGTCGCGGCATATGTGCAGGATAATCTTCTTCTTACCCAGCACCTTTTGGAAATTCCGCATGAAAAATTCATCTTTATTTCTACGATTGATGTGTATCCTACTGATGGCAAAATCCACGACGAAGCGGAAAATATTTCTGCTGATGCACTTGCCTGCATCTATCCTCTGACAAAATTCCTTTCTGAAGCTCTTGTCCGAAAACTATCACCTCAGGCACTTATCCTGCGCTGCTCCGCCCTTCTCGGGCCATATTCGAGAAAAAACAGCCTGCTCAAAATCATTGAAGATACATTCCCTACATTGACACTCTCGCCTGATGCAGAGTTTAACTATGTGCTTCACTCTGACCTTCTCAAGATTGTCACGCAGGCACTCAGCCAGAATATAGTGGGCGTGTATAATGTAGTTGCCACAAGAAATATCGCTCTCAAAGAAGTTGCAGAACTTCTCGGGAAAAATGTAACATTCGGTCAGTACCGTTATGCTACTGGGAACATTGCCCACGCCAAACTTCTGAACATGTTTCCTTTTATGAATAAATCCTCTAAGGAAGTGATTCTTGAATTTAAGCAGCAGAAATTATCTCCCCAGAAAACGAAAGTGCTTATTTGTGGTGTCTCAGGATTTATTGGGAGAAATATTGCTGAACGGCTTGCGGGAAAGGAGAATCTTGAACTTTATGGTACGTATCATCACAGCCAGCCCTTTTCATTGCCTGGATTGCAGTTGAAGAAAGCTGATTTGTGCAACGAAGAAGAAGTAAGATGTGTTGTATCTGGCATGGATGTCATCATTCAGGCGGCTGCCACGACTTCAGGGGCAAAGGATATTGTCACGCGCCCGTATTTTCATGTCACGGACAATGCGATTATGAATTCGCTAATCTTCAGAGCAGCCCATGACTGCAAAGTTAAGCAAGTTGTTTTTTTCAGCTGCAGCGTCATGTATCAGCCTTCTGAGCGGCCTGTGCTAGAGAGTGATTTTGATGCTAACAAAGAACTGTTTAAGAGCTATTTTGGAGTCGGCTGGACCAAAGTCTATATTGAAAAGATGTGTGAATTCTATTCGCGCATTGGAGAGACACGATACACTGTGCTCAGGCATTCTAACATCTACGGGCCCCATGACAAATTTGACCTTGAGAAGTCCCATGTCTTTGGAGCAACCATGACGAAAGTACTGCAACCGAAAGATGGGAAGATTATTGTCTGGGGAACAGGAGAAGAAGAGAGGGATTTGTTGTATGTCTCTGACCTTGTTGACGCTGTGATTCTTGCACTGGAGAAGCAACAGTCCCAATTCGGCCTATATAATATAGGATACGGCTCCTCTGTCTCTATCCGTGAGCTTGTCAAAAAAATCGTGGATGCCGCAGGAGGGCAACTTGCCATTGCATACGATACTTCTAAGCCGACAATTAAAACAACACTTGCTTTGAATTGCAACAAGGCAAAGCAAGAACTTGGCTGGCAGCCTTCGATATCGCTTGATGAAGGTATTCGCAGAACGATGGAGTGGTATAAGAAGAACGTCTTGTAAATCAGAACCTATACCTTGGGATAAATAACAATGTAAATAACCTTCATATTCTTTTATCTCATGGCAGGATATACGCTTTTCATAAAAGGAAAGGAGTTATACGAAGCATGCAGAGCGCGGAGTGAGAGGCAGGTAGCAGAATGTTTGAGAAGGCAATCTTCATTAGATAATTGATAGCCATCGTTTGATAGGATTACCGTGCCACTATAGACCATAAATATTTATATACTCATTTTTGGATGAAAAAAAATGAGCGATAAAAAACTTACAGTTGGCCTTCCCGTCATGTTGCACAAGGAATCTGAAATTCAGGCATTTCTTGAAGCAAAAGAACTCATTGAAAAATATGGCGAATCCATAGGACGACCGCTCCAAGTGGGAGCTTTTCTCTTTTTTATACCTCCTGCAATGAGAGAAGAAAATTTAGAAAAACAAAAAGTTAACCAGGCGAAATATCGCCTTCCTATTGTTCATGCGCAATCCACCTTTCAATCCAGGCATTGCCTTGCGTTTAGCGCAGAGCAAGACACTGAATATGGGAAGGATCTCATAGATCTTGTGATCAATCAGGTCGCGGCTCTTCGTTCAGAGGACTCTTCGCAATACCCTGTTACGGTGAGTGTTAATGTGGGCCTGTTTGTCTCAAGAAATGCACTTAGAATGAAAAGCCCCGTTATATTGACTCCTGATCAATTTAATTCTCAGAGAGATGCGCTCTATGACCGATGTGCCTCCCGCTTCTCTGCGTTAGAAAGTCTTGCCCGCTAAAAGGGTATTGGCGTTGCTATTGAGCATGGAGTTACAGCTCATCTTGTACCCCATCCTAAATTGCAAGATAAGACACCTTACATTTTTGTCCATCCTTTTAATGATATTGGATCATTAACTTCTCTTTCTAAAGGAAATCTTATCTTAGATACTGCTCATTGGGCAGGTTCGCAATGTGCTAATTTTATGGGTAAAAACGATGCAGGAGAAGATGAGAGAATGCTCTTTGAGATGGAACGAATTAAGACCTGGCCGGATTATTTTAAAAGACACCCTTCTCTGGAGAGTTATACCCCATTGGGAAGAGCTTATCATATCGGCAATGCAACAGGTATGGGGATCTATCTTGATGGGCCACTCATAAAGAAATGGGGTAGTGTGGGTGTTGGCCCTGAAGGAATTGTCTCAAGAGAACAATTTAAAACTATAGCAACCCATGCTCAAAACTCTAATCTGCCCGTCATTATCGAGGCAGATTATGATGTGCCCAATATACCTGAAAAAAAATATTCTGAAGCAGACCCTTTCTTGAGGTATATGCTGACTTCCGATGGGTTTTAAGTATACAAAGCTTTGAATAACCCTCCAATGTCAAGGACATACTTGTCCTTGAGCACACTCGAGAATTTTCAATTATGATGTTTTATGTTCTACGAGGGTCGTCGGGGACGTACTTCTTTGGCGTAGTGGTGGCTTTCGTTGAGAAATTACTTCAGCCCACCATTATATCTTCATCACTCCGCCACCACTTTCTTTATAAAACCCTCTTTGCAGATGGTGTAATGCAAAAAGTGCTGATTACGGGAGGTGCAGGATATCTTGGAAGCTTCCTTGCCGGATATCTCCTAGAAAAAGGATTTAATGTAACGTGCCTTGACAATCTCAGCTATAAGCAACGGTCTCTTCTTCATTATGCGAGCAATCCTCGTTTCAATTTTATCTATGGGGATGCGAGAAATAAAGAGCTACTTGTGGAAATTCTCCCTGAATTTGATGTCATCATCCCGCTTGCCGCAATTGTTGGCATGCCTGCCTGCGATGCAAAGCCACTTGATGCGGTTTCTATTAATTATGAGGCAATTGTGCTCATCAATGAGCTTCGCACTTCGAGGCAAAAGCTCATATATCCCACGACCAACAGCGGCTACGGGACAAAGACAGGCGATGTCTTCTGTACGGAAGAAACTCCTCTTGAACCCATTTCATTGTATGGACGAACAAAATCTGATGCAGAGCGCTATCTGCTTGCTGCCGCAAAATCGGGAAAGGATGTGATTACCCTTAGGCTTGCAACGGTTTTCGGTATCTCTCCACGTATGCGCACTGATTTGCTTGTCAATGATTTTGTCCTGAAAGCCTTGCGCGACGGCTATGTTGTGATTTATGAGGCGCATTTTAAAAGAAATTACATCCACATACGGGATGTTGCGCGGTGTTTTGAGCATTGCATTGTGAACTTTGACAGTATGAAAAATCAGATTTATAATGTTGGCCTCGAAGATGCCAATCTCTCTAAAATGGAACTTGCAGAGACCATCAAAAAATACGTTCCTAAATTTGCAATGATTCCCATGAAAATCGGAGAAGATCCTGACAAAAGAAATTACATTGTTTCTAACAAGAAGATTATGGCAACCGGATTTCTGCCAGCTGTTTCGCTTGAAGACGGCATTCAGGAATTGATGCGAGGGTATGCCTTGCTTCTCAAGGACGACCCCTACAAAAATGCCTAATCCTATGAATACCTCCATTACTTCTGCGCACGACGTGTATCGTTCCCTCGGGGAAGAAGAAGTCATTGAAGCCAAGAAAGACCTCCCCTACCCTGTAAAAGCACTTATTCTTGCAGGTGGATTCGGTACGCGCCTAAAGCCTGTCCTAGGAGATGAAATTCCCAAGCCCATGGCTTTGTTTGCGGGCAAACCCTTCCTTGAACACCAAATCCGTTTCCTGCGTGACCAGGGTGTTACTGAAATCGTCCTTGCAGTCCATCATCTCTCAGACAAGATAAAATCCTATTTTGGTGATGGCAGGAGATGGAATACTGACATCACTTATTCTGAAGAGGAAACTCCTCTTGGAACCGGAGGAGCTATCAAGAATGCGGAAAAATATCTTGGGGGCGGGCCTTTCCTTGTCCTCAATGGCGATTCTTATTCTCATATCAACATCAGAAAACTTCTGAACTTCCATTCAAGCCATGAGCATCAATTCACTATCAGCCTCTTCAAAACTTCAGAATCGCTCCACTACGGCAATGTTGTTCTTGAAGGCAATATAATTTCTCAATTCAGCGAAAAAGAAGGCGTAGGAACAGGCATTGTCAACAGAGGGATTTATGTTCTTGATTCTCGCATCTTCCAGTACATTGCATCTGGCTCAAAAATCTCTCTTGAAAAGGAAATCTTCCCTATCCTTGCACGCGAAAGAAACTTGTTTGGATACCTTGAAGACGGTTATTTTATGGATATCGGCAGGCCTGAAACCCATGAAAAATTCAAAGAGGATGTATTAAATACTTTGATTCTGCAAGAACATGCTATTGTACGTGAAGCGATGCAGAAAATCAGCAAGAGCGGCATCAATATCCTCCTCGTCACTGATTCTGAAAAAAAACTCAAAGGTATTATCAATGATCGAATCATCAAAGAATTTATTTTACGCGGTGGAAATATCGCAGATCAGGTTGCGCACGCCATGGTGGTGAATCCTATCACTGCTCAGCATACGGACAGCGAGGAAAAACGCACCTCTATCATGTCGGTGGGCATCAGGCATCTCCCGATTGTTGATGAGAAGGGCATTATCAAGGACATTGTCTTCGGCACTGAACTCTTAAAAAGAGAGACATTCCCTATTATCAGTGGAAAATCTCCCTTGAGAATAAGCTTTGGCGGTGGCGGCACGGATCTCCCGTATTTTTTTGGAACATATGGAGGGGCAGTCATCAATGCAACCATTGACAAATATTGCCATGCTACTATCGTTAAGCGAGCCGATAAGAAGATTATTATCGATTCCGATCTTACTCGAGGTAGAGATATAGTTGCACGGTCTGCTGAAGCACTCTTATACGATGGTACTCTTGACATGGTTAAGGCGGCAATCAAGGTCATGAAACCTGATTTCGGATTTGAGATTTACCTTCATAATGATATCCCTCCAGGGAGAGGCTTGGGATCCAGCGCGAGCCTTGCTGTTCTCGTTATCAGTCTCCTCAACCATCTGCAAGAAACAAGCTACGACTCGTATAAAATTGCCGAACTTGCCTACAAAGCGCACTTTGAAGAACTCAAAATCAAGGGAGGATGGCAAGATCAGTATGCTGCGGTCACTGGCGGCTTTAATTTTATCGAGTTTAATGAGGAAAAGAACATCATTTATCCCCTCCGCCTGAAAGAAGAAGTAATCCAAGAACTTAACCATCGCCTTGTTTTGTGTTATGTAGGCACATCTCATGTATCTAGTGATGTGCATTCGAGGCAAGAAGAGAATTTTAAGAGTAATACTGATGACACCGTAGCTCTCCTGCAAAAGATGAAAAAGATAGCCATTGAAGCGAAAGACTTTCTGTTGACGCATAGGCTTGACCTCTTTGGAAAAACACTCCATGAATCCTGGGAGACTAAAAAGAAAATATCTCCTCTCGCGTCTACCGCGCGAGTGAACATGCTTTATGAACTTGGCATGGGCAACGGTGCCGAAGGAGGCAGGCTTCTCGGTGCGGGGAATGGAGGCTATCTGCTCTTCTTTACGGCATTAAAGAGGAGAAATGCTCTTGTACATGTCCTTGAGCAAGCTGGCGCCGAGATAATGCCGTTCCATTTTGAATTGGGAGGAACTCAAATCTGGCAAAATAGGCATAAGACCTAACCTTACTCAAATCTCTTAAAATATTCATGCATCTTTTCAGAGATGTAATCCAGATCGTCTAATGACAAGAATTGATGCACTCCGAAATGCAATCCGTGATCTCCAATATACTCTGATTCCGGAAATTCTCCGAGCTTATGGCCTAGGAAAGCAAATGCCTTATGTTGAGTAGGCATACTTCCGAAATTTCTCTTACACTTTATAGAGTTGTCTTCCAAGAACCTATAGAGTGCTGCGCAGTTATATTTTGGATCTTTCATAGTCACAGTAAATCCATGTGCACATACTACATCGTTTGAGCCCTCTAGATTGAAATAGGCATATTTCTGCAAGTCCTTCATCTTATACAGCAAATAAATAAGGTTCTTCTTTCTTGTATCGAACGTCCACCAAAACTTCTTAACTTCTGATAGGCCAACTGCGGCCTCCATGTCATTCATCTTTAAGTTGGAGCCGAGTCTCTCATGATCAAAATAGAGCTGACCTCCTTTTCTTCCGTGGGAACGCACTGAGGAGAGAATCTGCGCAATGCGTTCGTTATTCGTTGAAATCATCCCTCCCTCGCCGCAACAGATGAGGTGTGCGATATAGAAGCTAAAGACAGCCATGTCGCCCCAATTCCCGATAAATTTTCCCTTGTACTTTGCCCCATGAGCCTCGCAGGAATCCTCTATCACGATGAGGTTGTGTTTCCTTGCTATTTCCATGATGGAATCCATCTCGCACGGCTTTCCCATGGTATGCGCAACAAGAATTGCGCGCGTACGTGGAGTAATTTTCTGCTCAATGATCTTTGGATCGATATTTAGCGTCTCCTTTTCCACATCTACAAATACAGGCTTAAACCCTGCCTGCAGAATTGCCTCTCCGACGGCGGCAAAAGCGAGCGCTGGCGCGATAATTTCATCTCCGCGCTGCGCGCCGAGATCGTAAAGTGCCATACAGGCTCCGATGTCGCCCCCAGTTCCAGAATATACTGCAAAATTGTGCTTGTACCCGAAGAGATTTCCCCATTCCTCCTCGAATTGCTTTACTTTGGGCCCTCCCGAGATCCAGTTTTTTGCTATACAGTCCAGCAGATTCTCTTTTGCTGCTTCATCGAGGCGCAAGTCACCAAATTCAACTCTCATGGTTTTGATCCTGGAATCCCAGAAAATTCCTCTGAAGAATCTGCATGATAAAGATCGGGAAGCTCCACAATAATTGTCGACTTCTCGCTCGTGAGAGCCTTTTGATAGGCAGGGAACACATCTTCTTTTCGTGTAAGCTTGATCACATCAACATTCTTCAGCATCAGCTTCAGCGCGTCAACATGATCTTGACAATGCTGCGGCCCGGGAAATAGAGGCTTTACACTCCCGATGGCTGTACGAATGATAATCTTGGGCTTAAACTGTCCTGACGACATCTCTTCCATCTTGTCGAGATGATTGACCAACTGATTGAATCCTAATACCATGAAGTCCATGCGAGGGAAAAAAGAAACAGGAATGTAGCCTTCGAAGCTTAATCCAATGGTCATCCCCATCTGCACGTCCTCAAAGACAGGAAGCTCAAGGCGTTGCGTTTCTGAAATGCCTTCAAGTGTTTTAAAGAAAGCAGTCCCTTTGTATCCGACGGTTTGGCCCACGAAAATAACCCGTATGTCCTGCGCGAGAAATTGCATGGATTTCTTGAGTTCATCAAAATAATCGCCCATCAGAACATCACCCAGACTCCGAATCCATAATGGGGATACGTCCTTTCATAAGTATACCTCAATACGTTGGGGCCTGAATCCTGACCGCCCCAGACTTTCTGCGTTGGAGTATCAACACTCCAGCCGTTATCCTCGACAACAAACGTCATCGGGAGATTGTTGCGCCGGGCATATTTGGCACATTCATGAAAAACCCCGCTCTCTGAAGCCATATCCCCACAGAATACCCAGACGTGCCGCTTTTCCTCTTTTCTTTTGATTGCCCATGCTACGCCGAGCGCAGAGGGCAGTGTTCCTCCGACGATAGATGAGCTCACAAACCTGTGCTCCTTACTCATAATATGGATGCTATGATTTTCAAGAACTTCCTTGAGCAACCATTCCCGGGATATCCCCTTGAGCAGCGCATGATAATGGCTCCGATACGTTGTAAAAACCCAATCTTTAGGGTGAATATTCTTGAAAATCGCAACAAGCTCTTCCTCATTCCCTCCTGATGCGTGCACAGGGGATCGAATTTTCTTATCGATATAAAGTTGCTCCACTTCTTTTTCAAAGGAAATAAGATCTTCTTTTTTCACTAATCCGTTCATAAGCATAAGATTCTGGAGAGGTATTTAAGGTTTCTGTAATTCCAATAGTGATGTTAGCGTTGCTTTTCAGGAATTTTCAACTTTTGAAGAAAAATCCTTATAATGTAGATGTCGTGATGGTCCAGGCATTTGAATATCCAGATGATTGCTGCATAGATGAGGAGAAAAACGATCCCCAGCGCGATAAGGACTAGAGGGGTAAGAATAAGAAAACTTTTTAACCCTATGACTATGAGAAGTGGAATTAAAGAAAAAAAGAAGATTTCTATCATCTTTCTCCGCACAGGAATGAATGCAAGAAACTTCCTGCATTGAATCCCGTAGATGATACTGATGCAGATAAAGATGACCATCGTTGAAAATGCTGCTCCCGCCATCCCATATCGCGGCACCAAGAGAATATTCAGAACCACATTGAGAGCCAGCATCGCCAAAGTATTCCCGAGCATCAGCTTTGATTTTCCAATCATGGAGATGAGATGTGCCGGAATAATGCTCAAAGAGCCGAAAAGAGAGCCAAGAGTGAGCAGCTGCAAAGATTGTTCTGCGGCAAGATACGTTGAGCCGAAAAAGAAATTAATGATGACTCCTGGAAAGAGGAGGATAATGAGCGTTAGAGGGACATTGACTAGAAACACCCATTTTGTGGCTTGCTTGCTGAGTTCCTGAATGAGTGAATAATTCTTCCGCGAATACTCCTTGGTCACTAAGGGAAAGAAGAGCTGAATAATCAAGTCAGGTACAATCATGACAATTGCGGCAAGAGGAACAGCCACATTGTAGAGCCCCACTTCGACAGGATTCCTAAAGTAGCCTATGGTAAAGCTGTCAACCCAGTAAAGAATAAAAGACGCGACACTTAAAAGAGAGAGTGGCCAGGAGTAAGAGAAAATTTCTCTGAGAGGATTTAACCCTCGCCCCCCTTTTTGAACCTTTAGGTTATGAGCGAGCTTCACTTTTACTGCCACAAATGCTGCCAAAAACATTGCTAGAATCCCGAGAACATAGGAGAACATGATGGCATTTATTTTCATGCCGAAGAAGACAAAGATAGCAAGGGCTGCAATTTTCGTGAAA
Source organism: Candidatus Pacearchaeota archaeon (assembly GCA_016866975.1). Taxonomy (GTDB): domain Archaea; phylum Nanobdellota; class Nanobdellia; order Pacearchaeales; family GW2011-AR1; genus VGKP01. The sequence goes on along the minus strand of VGKP01000017.1, from coordinate 410 downwards.
TTTTGCATAAAATTAAGAATGAATGAATAGGAAGCTATTTTTTCAAAAGCGCGCAGGACAGAGAGATACACATTTGCAATCGTATAGAAGGGGATTGCAAGAGCTGCGAGATAAAGATAGGGAATTAGTTTATCTGTGTGGAATAAGTTGAGTGAAATCCAAGGTGTGAGCATGATTAGTGCGATGCTGGTAACGACACTTGTAAAGATAAGAAATCCCAAGGCAGACTTCACAAGAGCTCCTATCTTTTTTACATTCTTATTCCCCCGATAGAGTGCGATAAACCTTACCAATCCTTCAGGTATTCCTAAGGATGCAAGAGAAACAAAAAGTATTACCACCATTGTTGCAAGAGAAAAAAGTCCATATTCTTCTGGTCCAAAAGACCTTGCTATGAGAATCCGATAAAG
>VGKP01000016.1 GCA_016866975.1 Candidatus Pacearchaeota archaeon | reverse complement strand
AGCGATTTAAAGGAAAATCCCTGCAGGATTTTGCCCAAATTTGCATTTTTTCAAGATAGTTCGCTTCGCTCAAAATACTATTGCAAACTTCGTTAAATCGCGATGTTAAGTCGAATTTTTTCTTCTGCTAGAAATTTAAATCTCTTATTTTCCAGACCCCCGCCCGAAGCCGACAAATTTAGAAAGTTATTTAAATCAGTAAAATAGTTAATCCTTATGGAAAAGAAATTTTTATTTATCACTTTATTGGCTTTTCTTTTTATTCCAAAATTAGTTTCAGCAGATATAATCATCCCGCTTTCCTTTATGACTGTTCCTTTAATCCCATTTATAATTTTAATTGAGGCATTTGTTTTCTGGCTTTTAGTCAATAAATGGATTAAAGTCCAAACAGGATTTTGGAAACTAATTTTGGTTGTTCTTGTTGCTAATTTAGTAACATCTTTGCTTGGAACATTTGTCCCACTCTATCGTTATACTGCTGAAAATTTAATGTGGATTGGTGTTGCTTTTGTGTTCTCAATTTTCATAGAGTGGGGATTGTATATTCCATTTTTCAGAAAAGCCAATATTAAAATTTTTGATTTGCTAAAAATTTCTTTCATAGTCAATTTGGCTACATATATCTCTTTGGCTATTCTTATTGGGTTAACATAATTTGTCGCCTTCCCCCACCCTTAACATTACTCTAAAATTAATCTTGCTTGCCCCTCTGCGTTCTCGCCCTGCTGGGCTCGGGTCGTTGAACAGGGCTTAAACAGAAAATCCTTGCAGGATTTTCCCAAATTTTTCCTTCGGAAAAACTCTCGAGGTTCCGCTCGAGCCCTTCGGGTTGTTTAAGCCCGATGTTGCTTGGCTTCGCCCAAATTGAGATACCGCCCTGCGGGTTGCTCACCTTCCCCCCAATTTCCGCACTGCTTTTAATTTTCCCCTCTCCCTGTCCTTTTGGCTGTGAGCAATTCTCAGTCTACTGATTTTTCGCTCCGCTTAACCGCAGAGTGCGAACCTGCGGGTATCCCACAATCGCTTACTTAAACGAAATTGCCAAATATTGCAATGGTATTCTAACGAGTAGATTTCCTTGCAACACTTAATGCTGTTCCAGCAATCAATATTTCTAATACACTACCTGCAGTGATAAAAAGATTGAATTTCTTATCCCTTTCAATCTTTTCTACTTCAGTAGGATTGCTTGTCACTTTCAGTTCTTGCGCAGAGTTATAGGCCTGTGCACCAAAATAGCTTGCTCCAGCTATACCTAAAAGAATTCCTGCAATTGGACCATAAATCTGCGATTTATTCATAATACCCTATAACTCTGCCTATATTTAAATCTATCGTTTGTAACTACTATAAAGTTAATATCCAAAAAAGCCGAACCCCTAAAACCCCAACCATACTATCGAACCAGCCTTTATTTACTAACTTTATTTACTCAAGCCGAATTTGATTCGCTCAAAAACTTTTAGTTTTTGTCGCTCAGAAAATCTTTGATTTTCTTGGGTTTTGCCTTTGGCATCATTGCATAAAAAATAAATCTTTGCAAATTTCTGGGAGAGTTAAACAGAGATTAAGAGAAAAATCCTTGCAGGATTTTACCCAAATTGTTTGCTATTTCTGTTCATTCTCCCGCAAAATAGGAATAATTAAAAATCAGTCTCGACCTAGATAGAAAATGGTTAGAAGAAGCGCAGGAATTGTTTTATGGAAAAAAAGTCTTCAAGGCTTAAAGGTATTTTTAGTGCACCCAGGAGGTCCATTTTGGGCCGGTAAAGATGAGCGTGCGTGGGATTTTCCGAAAGGAGAGCCCGATGAAGGAGAGAATGATCTTCTTATGACTGCAATAAGAGAGCTGAATGAAGAAACAGGAATCGATATATCTGCTAGGAAAAAAGAAGAATTTGTTTCTCTTGAGAGCGTGAAGCGTAAAGATGGAAAAGAGATACATCTTTGGGCTGTAGAAGGAGATTGGTCGGGATTATTAGTGTGCAAGAGCTGGGTAAAGATACAGAAAAAAGACAAAAGCTGGATATCCTTTCCTGAAGTTGACAGAGGAGGATTTTTTACGATTGAAAAGGCGAGGAATAAAGTATTTTCATCATTGCTTCCCTTTTTCGATAAATTTGAGGAAAAATTCAAGCAGCTATAATTTTTTCTACAGGATTTATTAGCCATGATATGCCTTGCAAACCACCATTCTTCATTGTGAGGTATTTCCATCGGTCGTAATGAGGTATGCCTGTAGATTTACTGATGCTTTTCAATGTATGTCTGCTACCATTCCTTAAGATATTTGTCTTATCTATTGTAGGAATTCTTGAGAAAAAAGGGTGATCAAAAACAAACAAAGGCTTAAGTTGAGGGAACTTGTCTGGAAATTCAGATATTGTCCTACCCCTGACTGGAGGGCTGAAAATACCCTCTCCCGAATGGAATATTGAATTGCCCGCGAACAATTCATGGAGAGATTCGCACCAGGCATCTATCTTATCAACATAACTTATAGCGATGGTCTCTATAATGTCTTTTCTTGATGCATGCAGGAGAAGATCCTTATAAGAATAACCATTTATCTTTTTTGGCCAGTCTTTTGAGATAATATCTATTGCTTTTTCTTCTTCTTCTTTCATCTTTATAGTCTCTTCTCGAGACATTGTGTTTTTTATGCAATATAAGGTATCTCCCGTGATTATCTCTGGATCATCATGGATCTCTGCAATGATCCGACCCTTTTCAACGTCCATATCTGGGAAAACTTTTTCTAGATATGGGATTATATCCTCAAACATCCATCTAACCCTTTTTGTATGGATCAGAAGGTTTGTCCTGTAGAACATGGGGCTATATTTATTATAACGTATAACTTTTTGCAATCTCTCTTCCCTTCCATCAAAATCTGCCAAGTCTATATTACAGAGAATTTGCTTAAAGGATGTACTTTTCGCATCAAATTCTCTGTCTGGAGAATTCGAAAGGCAAGTAATCAAATCTGTCGAATTTTTCATAATCATATTCATATTAGAAAGTGCTGTTGTAAATTAATATATAATTGTGGTGAGATTGTTCACCTCAATCAAGCCATGTGAACAATTATGGCAGTAATTATCGCTATAAATGTTATCACTTTTTCTGTCTTTGACCAGATTGGGAGAAAGCCTTTAAACTCTTTTCTATAAGGGAAAAGATATTCTTTCTTGTCGATATCAGGCCAGTCAAGTAGAAGGTGAGAACCATACATCAAGGCAAATAATAGGGTGAATTCATTGCTCTGAGTAATAGCATAAAATAAGATAGTGAAAAATGCAAGACCAAGAAGAGAATGCATAAAAGGAGTCTTAAAATGAATGCCGTGCTTTTCTTCTTTTTTAAGTACTCTGATCGTCCTCTTCATTGGGAATATCTTATGCTTGAAAATAAGATAGAGGTGGTCAATGTCTGGAAGCATAGATGCTCCGATAAAAAATAGCGTATGGCTCCCATATAGGCCTCCCGCAATCAAACCAAGTATGAAATGAAGGAAAATCATTGCTCTAGCCCCAAGTTCTTCAGAACTGTTTTCTTAGTAAAGAGAGTGAGGTCTTGGTATTTTTGGCCTGTGCCGAGGAAATAAATGGGCTTGTGAGTGACGTGGGAGACAGAGAGGATTGTTCCTGCTTTCTCATCTATGTCTGCCTTGCTTAGGATCACTCCGTCAATTCCTATCGTATCATTGAAAGTCCTTGCTTGATCTATTGCATCATTTCCTGTAATACTCTCTCCAACAAAGAGTTTTAAATTAGGCTTAGATATCCTGACTATCTTTTCCATCTCTTTTAGAAGATTGTCTTTTGTATACATCCTGCCTGCAGTATCTATCAGGACAACCTGTGTCTTATTTTTTTTCGCATAGGATATAGATTCAAATGCTACTGAAGCTGGATCTGCACCGTAAGATGATGAGATCATTGGAACACCTATCTTTTCAGAGTGAGTCTTAAGCTGCTCAATAGAAGCTGCCCTAAATGTGTCTGCTGCCGCAAGGACTACTGAAATTCCTTGTTTCTTCAAAAAGTAAGCAAGTTTTGCTACCGAAGTAGTCTTGCCTGTACCATTGATTCCAAAAAACAGGATAATGTAAGGCTCATGACTTTTTATTTTATCAACAATGTTTGGAGGTTCAGTAAGCAGTGATAAAATGGCTTCTTTCAATGCTCCCATTATCCTTGCTGCGGCCTCTGTCTTTTTTATCTGCTGGTCAACAAGATCTTTTTTAAGAGATGTCCTGATTGCATCTACAGCTTCAAGGGCCACATTATTCTCCAGAAGAGTTATCTCAAGATCCTCAAAACACTCATCGAATTGCCCTTCAGTCAATTTTGCAGTAGATATCTTCTTTAGAAGTTTGGTGAAGAAGTTACCCTTTTCTTCATCTTTTTCTTTATTCTGAGCTGGTTCAGGGATCTGTTGCTCTAGAGAAGTTGATGCTTCCTGGATAATCTGTTCTGCTTCTGTTTCCTGGATTTTCTCTTCTTTAGTAAGTGGGACTCTTGAAGAACTCTTAATTTTCTTGTCTTCTTTTTCCTTCTTGGGTGTCTTTGTCTTTTTGACAGAGACCTTCTTAGGTTTTTCCTTATCCTTTCCAACCCAGGACATGAATTTCTTCTTCAATGCTTCAAACATGATAATCTCTATCTAATCAGGTTTATAAAACTGTTTTTATCTTGTATGTGAAGACTTGGTCATAAGGTATCGTCCAAGAGCAAGTTTCTTTGATTGAAGCTTTTTCTATTATCTTCCTGAAGAGCCGTATAGAATTCCCATGGGCTGAGATTGCTATATTTATTTTATCTTTTTTAATAATCTTAATAATATCTTTGATGAAGGAATGTACACGTTTTTCTACATCCGCAAAACTTTCTCCTTGTGGAGGGCGCGTTTTAAAATCCCTATGAATCTTATCAAATCGCTCATTACCGAATCTCTTGATGAATTGCTCATGAGATAAGCCATTAAGAGAGCCATAATTTCTTTCCCTAATTCTTTCATCAGTAATGACTTTCCTGCATTCAGGATGACATTTTATAACTTCTTTCAAGGTATCTTTTGATCTTTTAAGTGAGGACTGAAACGCAATTTCAAATCTTTTATTCTTAAGTTTTTTTGCGATGATTGATGCGTGCTTTTTTCCTAGTCTTGTCAAGGGAGGATCTTGCCAGCCAGTGAATTTTTTGTCTCTATTGTAAGTAGTCTGACCATGCCTAAATAGGTAGATATAATTGACCCCTTTCATAAATAAATCATGTCGCAATAGTATAAAAGACTTTTCTTAAGTGTTCCTACCATCCAGAGTACACTCTTTTTTATAAAGTCCAGATTTCTAAAAATTCTATGCTCACATACCAAGATTTGTTTGAGATAGTAAGAAAAGAGAAATACAGCGAGACGTTGCAACAGCTACCAAAGCAATTCCATCTCGAGTTTGTGGACTTTCTTCAGACAAAAAAAGAGGTTTCGCCCTCTGAGACTGACCTATTCATGGACTCTACCTTAAAGGCTAAGAAACAACTTGAAAACTCCCTGGCATTGTTCAAGGAGCTTATACTGAGGAGAAAGAAAAAGCTGCTAAATCTGGTCTTTGTTGCTGCAGAGACGGGAATTCTGAAGAGAGATTTTGAGAATATGCTTCCATTTGAGCAGAGTCTTTTTGAGAAACTTGTGAAAGCATTTGAAGAGGGAGAGAGGGAACTTGCACAGCTATTGCAAGGCAAGAGAGACAGACCGCAGAACAATTTTTCCATGATATTATTCACTCAAAATACAGAGCAATTCATAGATATGGCGGGGAATCCAGTCGGGCCTTTCAGCGTAGGACAGCTTGCCAATTTAGAGAAAGAAGTTTCACAGATTCTAGTGTCGAGTGGGAAGGCGAGCTATGTAGATGAATAAGAACCGCCAGCGCGATTCTTATTAATTCCAGCAACCAGAACTAACCCTCAATTACAGATACTTATTAACTCCAGCAAACCTCTATAGAATACTTTATTTAACTCTCTCAAGATAACTTTCTATATTTGTTTTTATAGACTGAACAATGCCCCTTATTTCTTCTTCACTATTTGTCTTACTATCTGGAATTTTCCAAATCAGAAGCTTTTTACCGTATTTTTTATTGTCTTCGAAGAGCGAAGGAGGCACATCGTCCGCTACAACAATTATGATCTCTTGCCATTTGAGGAGAGTTGTGCTCATCCCTTTAGGGTATCCTGAAATATTCAGACCTTCTTCTTTACACACTCTTACTTGAGTAGAATCGAGAGTAGATCCCCTGATAATGCCTGCACTTTTCGCTTTTATTTTAGGATTTTTATTTATCTTATTAAAGTAGGCTTCTGCAATCCTGCTTCTAAAGCGATTATATTTACAAATAAATAATATATTTAGACTCTTTTTCATGATATTTAAGCCTCCAGGGGGAATCGAACCCCCGACCCCAAGTTGTTTCGACTGCTTACGCGCCGTAAGCTCCTCAAGAACAAAGTTCTTGAGTTTACAAAACTTGTGCTCTAATCCAACTGAGCTATGGAGGCAGTAAAAATGGATGATTTGATGCCTTAAAAAGCTTATTCTCTTCTTTCTTGTTCGTTTTGGAAGTTGATCTTTTCTTGAATGTCGATGAACATTCTTTTGCCCAATTCTTGCGACTCTTTATTCATTTTTTCTTGTAGAAGTCTCATTTGTTGTTCAGTCATTGGAGTGAGGTAGATTGTGACATTATGACTATAAAGTTGCATAACTATTTGTTCCAAGGTATCTGGGGAAGGATTTCTTAATCTAAATCCTGTAAAACCTTTCCAAATGTAAAAAGTCTTGTCATGAGTAGAAATAGAAAAGAAAGGAGTAATTTGTAATTTTCCTTCTCTCATAGTTGTTTCCATGAATATACTAGCATTTTTTACTTCTTTCCAAGTATAATTATTTTCTTGGAAAGAGAGAAATGAGTTATAAGAAATTCCTTCTTCTGAAATGCGAGTATAATTGTCGAATGTTAGAACTAAGAGGAAACCCAATATAAACCATATCCAGAAAGACGCCGCATAGCAAGATCTCCATTCGTTGCTTGCAACTTTTTTCAGATCGTAAGAAGTTGTGTACTCTTGGAAAAAATCTTTTTGTTCTTTTTTATTTATCTTTTCTTGATATTTTATTCTAGGATTATATTTTTTCCAGCGCAAGGCATTATAGATTAAGGCAAACCTATACAATTGAGGGTACAAAGAACAAAGACCATATAAGGGAAGTGTACAAATAGCAAGAGTAATAAATAATAGGAAGAGCATAGATAGTCCTTGAGTATCTGCAGAGATGATTTGTAATGTTTGAGGAGAAGAGTATATTAATTTCTGTAGATCTTCTATTTTATTAGGGAGGTAAAGAGTGAGAAAAATCGGCAACACTAATGATGCTGCTATGTATAATCTATACAGTACTTTAACTCCTTTTGAAAATGTTTCTGAGGATTTTTTCCTAGGTAACAGAAGTTCTTCGCCAATATACTTTGGTGTTGACCTCCATTTATAGAGAAATGCTGCTCCAATAGCACCCCAGATAAGTATTGCAAAACCAATCGATATATAGGACATTAGGAAAGTTATGTTCATATCTTTATTAATTTAACCCAGAGATTCTGATGAGTCATCACCATAAAAGATAAAAAGCAGAAGGTTTTAGAATCTGTATGGAATTAAAGATGGTGGAAGCTATTGATGACGGCAAAATAGTCAAAGTCCCAGAAGAATATGCCATAAGGGAAGGTTTGATGATACTTAGGAGGAAAGTTATAGCTGCTGCACAGCCAGTTGCAGAACAGCCTGCAGATAGAAGGCCTTCAGGATTAGACGCATTCAGGAAACCACTTAGATACAGACAGAATGATATTGCGGGGAGTCTTGTAGAGCATTTTCATTGGATCGTCGGGCAGAGAAGAAAGGAGATGGGGATGACTAGGAAGCAAGTTGCATCTGCTATCCAATGCTCTGAACACGCTGTTAAGATGATAGAAAATGGAATATTGCCTGCTGAAAACTATATCATAATAAGTCGTCTTGAGAAGTATCTTGGAGTCATGCTTAGAAAAGATGGACAAAACTATCAGGCAAACATGAAAGAGTTGGCTCTTGGAACAAGTGCTACTGTACCAAACGCTGATAAAGAAAAACAAGCACAACCTCTTAAAACACTTGAAAAAACTCCAGAGAAAGAGATTGCTCCTGCAAAGAGATACGAAGGGCCTAAGCCTGCTCCTTCGAGATGGATGGAGAGAAGGCAGAGAAGGGAAGTCTATGAGAAAGAAAGAGCAAATGCAAGCACATTGATCCAAGATAAGATGACTGGAAGCGACATAGAGTTGTTCGATTAAGGATTTCTATTTATAGAATAGCAGACAGATTTTATTTGTTCCATTAAAAATGGAAATGCTTTGGCAATCATTGAACAATGATCTTCGATATAAGGGGCATTATAGAGATATTTGGGAGAGCAGGCTTCTTGTATATTTGATCTTGCATAAAAGACATAATCATCTGTCATTTTAAGAATTGGGAGCTGTTGTAAGTCTTGCTCTGTAAAAGAATCATCTGGAGTTCTTTCTTTTGTGAAAATAAGAATAGTCTTGTTTTTCTCTATGGCCTGTGTTACTGAATTGAATTCTAATGGGTATACATTATCCGTATAGTAGGTGACAGGCACCCAATGAGGGGAAAGTATCTCACAATCTTCTAAGTTAAGTTGCTTAATATCATCTGCTGCTTCTTGGAATGGCAAGGCATATTTGGTCTCATGCATAGTCGTAATAAATGCAGTAAGAAGTGTAATGGTGAACAATGTGCCTAAGACGACTCCAATTACATTCACCCATCTTTTCAGATTGGATATTGCAAAAATCAAGAATATAGATGAGAAGAATGCTATTGGAATTAAAAGGTTGAACAAATATCTTGGGAACTTTGTAGGGATTGTAGAATAATTCCATATCAATATGGCAGTGAATAGAGAGATTATAGTGATGGTGAACTTATATTCTTTTTTCGATGAAAAAATAAAGAAAAATGAGAGCAGGATGCCTAAAATGGCAGGGATAGTGTAGTAACTCGAGACTGCAAGGATGTCGTTGATGTTCAGAGGCATGATGGCTTGGCGAAGAGAGATATTCTGTGCGTATCCATCAATGAAACCTGTGAACCAATTTCCATAAAAGATAAAATTCCAGAGGAACCATGGGAAGACTACGATTGCAAATGATGCTATGTTTCTCAGGATTGCTTTTGGTTTATTATAAATAAACATCAAAGGAATAAAAATCAAGGAAGGGTATCTTGCCAAGAATGCAAGCCCGAAGAACCATCCAGAGTTCTTGCCAAGAATAATCTGTGCGACCGCCAGCTCAAGAAGAGATAGTGTGAGGAGCTCCGTCCCTTCTTTTTGGCCAAACAATAGTGTAAATATGCTGATGCTGAAGAATGCAAATATCCATCTAGCAACTTTCTTTTCCTCTTTACTATTTTGCTTGTTCAATGAAGCATCTGCAATCTTCAAGGTTGAATAGAAAAACAATGCTGAAATCCCTATTATGTATAGAAATTCCCCCAATTTGCCGAATACCAGGAAAGGTGCCAATATTAATGAGGCTAGTGGAGGCCTTTGAGTCTCGCAATATTGACCATCGAAGAAGAAACATCTCGCATTAAGGACATATGAGGAAAAATCCCATGTAATGGAGATTACATGTTGAAAAAGGTAAAAAATGGTTGTTGCGATAAAGAAGAAAGTGAGAATAGGGTTATTGAAAATGAATGTTTTGATGCTTGCCAGAGTTCTATGCATAGAAAAGATTGGGCTCGAAAGCTTTATAAATACTTTTGCAGGACTCATCTAGATGAACATTGAGATAGTTTCTTCCGAGAAGAATGAAGTAGAGCTGAAGATAGATAATCTAACTGTAGCTGAAATATTAAGGGCTTATCTTAATGAGCAGGATGTTGAGTTTGCAGCATGGAGGAGAGAGCATCCTTCAAAGCCACTAATCTTTAAGATAAAGAGCCCAAATGTTAAGAAAAGCGTTAGCGGAGCCATATCTGCCTTGAAGAAAGACTGCAACCAGCTTCTTGATGCGGTCAAGAAATAGACATTTTGTATTTTGTTGATGAGTATAGTTAAGTTTATTAATGCTGTTTGTTTTCATTTATCGTCGTTAGATTTATTAACTCTTTTTCATTACTCTTTTTGGAGGCGTATTATGTGTAAAAGCATTTGTGAGGCGATCCTTGCATTGGTCATTGTTGTAGTAGCTTTGGTTCAGATGCAGAGTCCTCAGCCATGGGCATTGTGGGTAATAGTTATTGCTGGACTAGTTTCTCTTGTCCACTCGTTTGCCTGCAAGACTTGCTTCGGCGGAAATTCATCGCCAAAAGCGTCAAAGAAGAGGTAAACTTACTCTTTTAATTATTTTTTTATCTATTTATATCTCTTGCTCGTGTTAAGTGGGAGATTTCTTCTAATTCTAGAATGTAGGCTCTCTTGAAGATTGCCGTTTTGATTTTTCGAGCTTCATCATTTACTTTAAATACTTCTCTCTTTCTTTTATTTTATGGCAAGAACTTTTTATGTCTGTGTTCAGTTCTTAATAATGATCAAGAATCCTATTCTTAAGGGAGATTTTTGACATGGCGAAAATCTCTGCTGGAAGCTACGACTTGAACAGGTGGTTACATGGAGGCTACGAGTGTGATGTCATATCTGTTTTATATGGGGGGGCAGGGACTGGAAAGACAAATTTCTGCATACTTGCAGCGGTCTCTCAAGCAAAAAAAGGCAATAAGGTATTGTATATCGATACTGAAGGTGGCTTCAGTTCAGATAGAGTCAAACAAATGGCTGGAGAGATGACTGGAGATATACTGAAAAATATTTTGTTGCTAAATCCCCTTGACTTCAGCGAGCAAAAAGAAGTATTTCGGAAACTCTCTCATTATCTTAAAGATGAGATAGGCCTAATAATTGTAGATGGAATGACTATGCTATACCGGCTTGACATGGCTACTGCAAGAGAGCAAGATGATAAGGTGCAATCGGTAAACAGTGAACTCGCTTCTCAGATGAGGACACTTGCAGAGATAGCTCGGAAAAGAGGGATTCCGATAATAGTCACGAACCAAGTATATAGGTGGGATGAAGAGCAGAAGATGGTAGGAGGAGATATCCTGAAGTATTGGGGCAAGTGTCTAATAGAACTAACAAATGAGAAAGGAAGAAGGAGCGCTATTTTGAGGAAACATAGAAGCCTGCCTGAAAGTACACTTGATTTTCAAATTGTATATGAAGGAATAAAGAAGAAGGGATGGCTTTGATTACTGATAGCTTATTGCCTTTAACTTGACTTTCATGTAATTACTAGTCTTCAATGATATTTAAAGATGATTTTTTTTAGGTTTACGCAAAAGTTTATATATCCTATATGATTGTATGTCTTGATGAAAAGAGGAGCAAGCGATAGAGTTACAAAAGTTGTGTTGACGGTTGCAATACTTGTTGTCGTTGCTTTGTTTGCGTATTCATATATGCCAAAGCCTGCAGGAAATGTGATATATGATTCTACACTTGTACTTGGATGGAGTTTTTCAGATGGATACAAGAATGACCTTTCCAAAGATGACGTATATACTGCTATCCCAGTTGGCGACACAAAAATAGTCAATGGAGGCAGCGATTCTAAGGTAGTAAGCTTTGATGGGAATGGAGACTATCTTAAGTTGCAGAAACTCAATTCTCCTCTTCAGTTTCCTACACAGTCTTTGACTGTCTCTGGAAGATTTAAGACTAATGATTTTTATACTATAACTCAGCAAGCAAGTGGAAGTATTCCTGAAAAGAAAAGCGAGATTACAGGAAGCTGGATTGCACAGAGAGAGGTATTTGTTCTTTCTCCTGATCCCGATGGTGCAGTGACATTCTGGGTCCATATCAACGGTAATTGGTATTCTGCCCCAAGTTCTTCAAATAAGATAATAAAAGGTGTGTGGGAACATTGGGCAGGTACTTATGATGGGAATGAATTGAGGCTATACAAGAATGGGGTTTTAATGGGCTCAAGGGCAGTCTCTGGAAAGGCAGGCACTGCAAGTTCAGGTGCAGTAGCTTCTGTTGGCGACTTGTATATTGGAGCAGATGGAGATATTTCTGATAGATATTTCAATGGGCAAGCTGATGAGATTAAGATATTTGATAGGGCCCTTAATGAGAATGAAGTAAAAGCTCTTTCTGTTTCATCCACGCAATCTTCTGTTGATGGAAGTGGAGGAAGTGTAGGCGCTCCTGTTTGTGGTAATGGTGTAGAAGAAGGTAATGAAGCCTGCGATTCTGGAGCAAGCAACGGAGCATGTCCAAAAGGTTGCAGCGCATCTTGCACATTGAATGCTTGTCCTTCTATTGATGGAAGTGGAGGAAGTGTAGGCGCTCCTGTTTGTGGTAATGGTGTAAAAGAAGGTAATGAAGCCTGCGATTCTGGAGCAAGCAACGGAGCATGTCCAAAAGGTTGCAGCGCATCTTGCACATTGAATGCTTGTCCTTCTATTGATGGAAGTGGAGGAAGTGTAGGCGCTCCTGTTTGCGGAAACGGACAGATAGAAGCAGGGGAAACATGCGACCTCGGAACTGCAAATAATGGGGCATGTCCAAAAGGATGTAGCTCGGCTTGTAAACTAAATATCTGTCAGCAATCTGGGAGTGGAGAATCTGTTAGCAGTAAGACTTGCGGCAATGCTGTTGTTGATGCAGGAGAAACATGCGACCTTGGTACTGCGAATAATGGGGCATGTCCAAAAGGATGTAGCTCGGCTTGTAAACTAAATACTTGCCAAGCTACTGTAGCTACTAATACAGGGGGCGCGGGCAATACTAATACTGGGGGTGGGGGACAAGGCGATAGTGGTGCAGGAGGAGGTTCTTTCATAAGGACATTATCTGCCGAAGATTTTAAAACAGGCAAGCTTATCCAGGCAAAGATAGGAGATATAACTAGATTTAGAGTAGGCGATAATGTAGACCAAGCAGAGATCAAAGCAATATCTGAGACTACTGCGACATTCCTTGTAACATCTATACCTCAAATAGTGAAGTTGGCAAAGGGTGAAAACAAGAAGATAGACGTGAATGGAGATGGAGTGTATGATGTACTTCTATCAGTAAGCAGTGTAAATCGGGCACAGCAACAGGTCGATTTTAGCCTTAAATCTATAAATGAAGCTGTTCCTGCTGCGCCAAAATCTGTAGTTTCCGGAGTAGATGATAAGAACAAGGAAGTGAATAAGGTGTCTCCTGAAGGGGTAAGCGGAAGTGATGGAAAGAGCCCTATATCCCCTGCAGTAATAGTCATAGCAGTCATCCTCGCTCTCGCCATACTTGGAGCCTTGGCAAAATTCTTTCTTTCAAAGAGAAAAGAAGAGAGTCAAGAGTAAATCCTGAAGGCAATCATTATATAGCATATTAATCATCTAAGAACATGGATTATGCAACCTTTGTTGAAGTCTATGATCGACTTTCTTCGACCAGCAAAAAAATAGAAAAAATAGGGATACTTGCAGAATTCCTGAAAAGGCTTCAGAAAGAAGAGAGTAGCGAGTGGATTTATCTATTGAGAGGTAAAGTCACACCTGATTATGATTCTAGAGAACTCGGGATATCTACTCAACTTACGTTAAAAGCAATGAGTGCATCTTTTGGCGTGTCGCAAGAAAAAATAATTGCAGATTTTAATGAGGCAGGAGATATAGGAGAGATTGCAGAAAGATACTCTCAAAAAAGAAGGCAGCGAGCCCTATTCATGAAAAAACTTGATGTAAAAAAAGTCTTTGACAATCTAAAGATGATTATTAGTATAGAAGGAAAGGGTGCAGTTGACAGGAAAATTTCCCTTATTTCTGAGTTACTTACATCTGCTGCCCCAAAAGAAGCCAAGTATATAGTCAGGACATTACTAAGTGACTTGAGAGTGGGAGTTGCAGACGCATTGCTTATAGATGCAATAGCAGAAGCATTCTTTGTCAATGAAGATGATGCCAAGCAAGTCTTAGAGGAAAAATATCATCTTGCCAATGATTTTTCTCTTTTATTTGACGCGGCTAGGAAAGGAATGCTTGCGTTAGGCGAGATAGATCTTGTACCTGGAAGACCGGTCAGCGTAATGCTTGCAGTCAAGGCAGATACTCTTGAAGAGGCATTCAGAATATGCGGGACACCTGCAGCTGCAGAATATAAATATGATGGATTCAGAATGCTTATCAACAAAAGGGGAGAGGATATAACTCTTTTTACAAGAAGATTAGAGAATGTAACTTCTCAGTTCCCAGATGTTGTGAGCGCTGCAAGAAAATATATCTCTGCGAAAGAATATGTGCTTGATGCAGAAGTGGTTGGATACGATTTAAAGACAAAAAAATATCTTCCTTTTGAAGCAATAAGTCAGAGAATAAAAAGAAAATATGATATCGATAAACTTGCTAAGACTCTACCTGTAGAGATAAATATATTTGATGTGTTATATCATGATGGTAAGAACACTCTTGACACACCTTATTTAGAAAGAAGGAAAATAGTAGAAAAGATAGTCAAGACACAGGCCCTTGTGATAAGGCCTGCTGTGCAAAAAATAGTCGAGGATGAAGAGGAAGCTGAAGTGTTCTATCAATCGGCTTTAGATGAAGGGGAAGAAGGAATAATGATGAAGAAACTTGATGCTCCTTACAGGCAGGGAAGGAAAGTCGGATATATGGTAAAAATAAAGCCTACTATAGCTGACCTTGACCTGGTTATTGTCGGAGCTGAATATGGTACTGGGAAGAGAGGAGGCTGGCTTACAAGCTATATCGTAGCGTGCAAAGATGGAGAAGAATTCTTGGAGATAGGTAAAGTATCTTCAGGCCTGAAGGAAAAAAAGGAAAATGATGGGCAAGAGACCACTTATGAAGAAATGACAAAATTACTCAGGCCTTTGATTATATCAGAGAAGGATAATCAAATAAGAGTAAGGCCTGAAATAGTTATTGCAGTGACATATCAGAACATACAGGAAAGCCCAAGTTACTCTTCTGAATATGCACTTAGGTTTCCCAGGATAACGAGATACAGGCCTGACAAAAAACCTGATGAGATTGCTACTTTGTCTGAGATTAAGAAAGAGGTAAAGAAACAGAGATAATCTGAGTTTATCATTCCAGGGACTGCTATTGCATTAGAAAAAACTAGGTTTAAGAAAGGTTTATAAATAAAGTCATTTATAAAGGCATATGACTACGTCTAACTTAAAAGTACAAAATATTGTCGCCACTACTTCTCTTGGAAAGGAAATATCTCTTACAAAACTTGCCAGGACGCAAAGCAATACAGAATATAATCCCGAACAATTCCCTGGTCTGGTGCTTAGAATAGACAAGCCCAAGTCAGCGGTTCTGGTGTTTTCTTCTGGGAATCTTGTGTGCACAGGAACTAAAAGCGTCGCACAAGTCAAAGAGGTGATTGATGCCGTTATTAGGCAAATAGCTAAGATTGGGGTGAGAGTAACTGAGAAGCCAAAGATAACAGTACAAAATATTGTTGCTTCTGGCAGTATCGAACTTAATCTCAACCTCAATCTTTTAGCTCTTCAACTTGAGAACACAGAGTATGAACCAGAGCAGTTTCCAGGTCTTGTGTACAAACTTATGGACCCAACGGCAACATTCTTGTTGTTTTCAAATGGAAAACTTGTGTGCACAGGAACTAAAAACAAGCAGCAGTTAGAAGATTCTATGACTCAGCTCAACAAGAACATTAAGCAGGCTATAAAAGAAAGCAAAGAATAGTGCTTATGTCAAGGAACTTGACTAAAACTCCAGCTTTTAAGCTGGAGTTGTTCCTTGAGCATCCAAAAAACGAGCGCCTGCATCAAACTGCGGCTTTTAAGCCGCAGTGGCGCATCGTTTTTTTGATAAT
>VGKP01000015.1 GCA_016866975.1 Candidatus Pacearchaeota archaeon | reverse complement strand
TGCTGGGTGTTGAAGGGAAAGTGTTGAGTCGGATGCTGGGTGTTGAAGGGAAAGTGTTGAGTCGGATGCTGGGTGTTGAAGGGAAAGTGTTGAGTCGGATGCTGGGTGTTGAAGGGAAAGTGTTGAGAGAAAACCGGAGGTTGTCTTCACATGGGACAGAGTGATATCTGGACAGAGAAATATAGACCCTCAAAGTTTGAGGAAGTAGTTGGCCAGCAAGAGATTCTGAAAAGAGTTAAGTCCCTCGTACAGGCATTGAATATACCTCATCTACTTTTTGCAGGGCCTGCAGGCACGGGAAAATCTACTCTCGCACTTATAATAGTCAAGGAACTTTTTGGGGATGCTTGGAGGGAAAATTATCTGGAATTAAACGCGAGTGATGAAAGAGGAATAGATGTCGTAAGGCAGAAAGTCAAGGACTTCGCAAGGACAAAAGCTCTGGAGAATGTACCCTTCAAGGTAATATTCTTAGATGAGGCCGACGCTCTGACAAGAGAAGCACAGCAAGCTCTGAGAAGAACAATGGAAAATTACACAAATACTTGCAGATTTATTCTTTCTTGCAATTACTCAAGTAATATAATTGATCCAATTCAATCTCGTTGCGTCGTATTCCGCTTCAAGTTACTTGAGAAAAAAGACGTTTCTGAAGTCATCAAGAGAATATCAGAGAAGGAGAAACTTACTCTTTCAGAGGATGTGTTCCAGACATTGTACGAGTCGAGTGAAGGCGACTGCAGGCGAGCGATAAATTTATTGCAGGCGACTGCATCTATAGCAATGGATATTAATTCAGAGATGATTAACATGATTGCCGCATCGGCGAAGCCAAAAGGCATCCGCGTCGTTTTGGATTATGCGCTTTCAGGAGATTATGTTACGGCAAGGGACAAATTGCTTGAGGTGATGCTTAAAGAGAGCATATCAGGCACTGATGTGATAAGGATGATTCAGAAAGAAGTCTGGAATCTGCAAATAGAACCAGAAGTGAAGGTAAGAATTACTGAGAAGACAGGAGAGATTGAGTTCAGGATGACTGAGGGCAGCGACGAGTTCGTCCAGTTGCAGGCTCTTCTTGCATCATTTGTTTTGGCAGGTCAGGGAAAGAGCACGTAATATTTTTATGCTTTTTTGCACTGCTTTACATATCCATAAGGAATATGAATGCATCCAATATGAGTAGGTTCATTTTCAAGAGGAGGGCTGGGAGAGATGATAAGTCTATCATGCTCCAATGGATAAGGCGCACTTATAGTATATTCTATAAGATATCCTGCAAGAGACCTTACACTACGAAGAGGACCTAAGTTGCGTTGAGCTTTCGTCTGATTTGGAGGGTTTTTAATTGAACCCACAATAAAAGAATTTATATCAGGATTAAAGTTGTCAACATAAAGTCGAGATTCATTATTAAGTTCGACGACAATAAGCTGGTTAAGGACAGTGGAAAGGTCACGCCGTAGGTCAATTATTTTGTCACGAGTTCCTTTATCCATATGGAAAGTACTCCTAATTACTATATAAGTATTCTTGCACCACAATGCTTATATCTTTGTTCTTTATAACCGTTAGGAGGAAAAAGGGATGAACGATAATGAAAATCTTGCAGAGAAATACAGGATAGAGAGATATTCAGATTTAATTGGCCAGGATAAGGCAGTTGATGAGATAAAAACTTTTATAAAAGAATTTCCAAAAAGAAAGGCAGCCATCCTATATGGTCCTGCAGGGACAGGAAAGACATCTCTTGCTATCGCAGTCGCAAAAGAGAACGGGTTAGAGATACTTGAGCTCAATGCGTCTGACTTGCGCAACCGTGCAAAACTAGAAGAAGTTCTGAAGCCTGCCACATTGCAGCAGAGCTTATTCAAGAAAGGAAAGATACTCCTTATGGACGAGGTTGATGGCGTTACTGGCACAGATATCGGAGGTATTCCAGAGCTTCTTAGAATTATCGAGACGACAAAATATCCAATCTTGATGACCTGCAATGATATCTGGCAGTCAAAATTTTCTACACTCAGGTCTCAGTGCAAGCTAGTGGAGATGAAAGCTCTGCCTGCCAGTACTATCTCAATTATATTGAAGAATGTTGCAGACAAGGAAGGCATCCGCAGAGAGCCCATGTTCTTCACTCAGTTGGCTATAAAATCACAGGGAGATCTAAGGGCTGCTTTGAACGACTTGCAGTCTTATGCATATGAACCTATCTCCATTGATTTATCTGAGAAAAGAGATGTCGAGGATACCATATTCAACATTCTAAGGAAAGTCTTCAAGGAGAGAAGAGACTTCCTCGACTTATATGATTCAACAAAGATGTCTCTTGACGAGATACTTCTCTGGCTTGAGGAGAACATTCCAAAAGAATACAAGAATCTCGCACTTGCAAAAGCTTATGATGCCCTCGGGAAAGCAGACGTATTTAGGGGCAGGATATACAGAAACCAGTCATGGCGCTTCCTTGTCTACCAAAATATCTTCCAGAGCGCAGGCATTTCATATTCAAAATCATCTCCTCTCACAGGATTTACTAAATACGAGCCTCCAAAGCGCGTTCTTAAGATTTGGATGAACAATCAAAAATTGGAGAGAAAGAAATCTATCTCAAAAAAGTTTGCACGCCTTGTCCACTGTTCATCTAAAAGAGCGATGAGGGATTTTATATTACTTAAGCCTGTTCTGCAACAGGCGGAGATACAAAAGCAGCTTAAATTGTCAGAAGAAGAAATCGAGTTCCTTAAGAAATAACTATTTTATCATCCTCTTAAGTCTATCCAAGGCCTTGGTGTATTGAGGCCAATAAAGCAGAGTACGCGCCTCTTGGTATGTGCACCACTGATAGTGATCATGTTCTACAGACGGCCTGTCAAGACGTATTTCGACGCTTGGTAGCACTTCTGCTGCAAATATATAGTCTTTACCTTCCCCTTGCCCATTTGGAAAATTATCAACATCAATTATTTTCTGGATAGGTATCCCAAGTTCTTCCTGCAATTCCCTTAATGCTCCGTCCTTAGGGCTCTCGTTTTTCTCTTTCCTCCCAGTTATTGGTTGCCAGAATCCTCCTTTTGCAGGAATCCTTCTTAACAGAAGATATTTCACCTCCTTCTGATGTATGCTAAATACAATTACTTGGAGTGTGTCTTGAGTGATCATATTCTTTCACATAACATATAGTTCGCTAAAATATTCATGTTTGGCTTTTGTGGCAATGTTATATGTCTTGCCTCGATTATCCTGAAATACTTTCCAAAGATCCTCTTGCTTTCTTCCAATGTCGCAAAGTATATTTTGATTCCCACAGAGGATGTGCGCAGCTTGCCATTGCCCATGAAATCAGAATCTCCGCTAAATTCTACGGAAAGATATTTTCCCTTTGGTCCAAGAAGCCTGTTTATGCTTATGAAAAATCTCTCTCTCATATCTTCATCAGTTATCTCCTGCAGGAATCTCCAGTCAAATATGAAGTCAAATTTCCCTTTCATTCTGTCTAGTTCATGATGTCCCTTGACCTCAAATTCAACATCTGCTCGGGAAGTCTTTGCATTTTCAATCGCATATTTGATTGCTTTTTGGGAAGAATCTACAGCATGGACAATCATGCCTTTATTTGCAAGGTATATTGCTTGGTGCCCCTCACCGCATCCTACTTCAAGAACTCTCATATTTTTTATGTCAAGGAACTTGACTAAAACTCCAGCTTTTAAGCTGGAGTTGTTCCTTGAGCATCTCCAAAAACGAGCGCCTGCAACAAACCTCGGCTTTTAAGCCGAGGTGGCGCATCGTTTTTGTGATAAGTATTTTTCATCCATAAGTCTGGCAATCTCACCATTTATGTCGGTGAAAGTCCAGGGTGCGCTTTCTGGTTCAGAATATTTTTCGTTGAATTTATTTTCAGTCATTTAAGCTCGGGATAATATATTTGAGGCCCAGTAATATTCCTGCTAGGCTTGTGAGTTATTTTCCAGATTGTCACGACAATAACTGTTATCAATATAAGTATGACAAATATGAAGAATCCTATGATAATATTTTTCTGTAGGCCATCATCTGTTTTTGTATTCTCTTCTTGCAGCTTTGGTGGCTGAATGTTTTGTTTTTCTAAGAATGACTCTTGCTTTGGCTCTTCCTTAGTTACTTCTCTTTTTTCTTGTTGCTGATTTGGTATAATTGGCTCAAATCCTGATCTTTGCTCAGCTGACAGAGGGATGTACTTGCTGAGGGCAAGAATTCCATCTTGAGAATTAGCATCTAGGAATCTTACTTGTGCGACAACATCTGGAGTCCCATCTTTGTCAAGGTCAATGAAAACATATTCAGGGAATGGCAGAGTCTGTACCTTTCCACCACTGCTCACAAGCATCCCTGTTGAATTTATGTTCAATATATTTAGGATAACTTTTTTCTTGTTGACTTCAATGCTCATCGCATCATCCTTTATCAGCGTCTCATACACTCCTTTCTTGAGTTGCTCATCTGTAATTAAGAATGTAGTAGATTCTCGCGATGGCTTTTTATCTTCACCTTTTGTTGGAGGTTGAGTTGGAGGGGTTTGTGGAGGTTGCGTTGGAGGTTGCGCAGGCTGCTCAGAGAGAGTCAGAGTAAATATGGGGCTTTCATTTATGTTTCCATGAGTATCGGCTGCAATTATCTTATAATGGTACTTGCCGAATGGAAAAGGCCCGAGTGACTGCGATAGTTTGGACTCTTTAACTATGCCCTGTACAACTGTCCCGGTGCTATTGAATAGGATATAAGATATTGATTCAGGATGCCTGTCAGTCATGTCAGATTGAAGTGTAAATCCTCTTGAAATGAGAACTGTTCCGTTTTGAGGAGATATGCTATAATTTGGAGCAACACTATCAACTGAGAAATTGGATTGCACTATTCTTGTGCTCCCTAATTCATCAAGGAAAGAGGCAATCAACGAGTTGTTCCTGTCGCTGAATAGTTTGGCACTTACATTCTCATCGCATCTGAATGATTCTGATTGTCCTTCATTTACGATATAACTGCAGTACCGTAGTGGCATGCCGCTATAAGAAATATTAAGACTCAGTGAAGTTATATTATATTTCCCATTGTTCTTGGGATAATCTATCTTCAATGGCGGGAGCTCGACCTTGGAGAAATCTATCGGTTTAAATCCAATCTGCTCAGCAGGGCTTCCTTGCCCTGCCCTGACACTATAAGATGTGTTACTTGTCAGTTTTGGGTCTCCTATCAATGAGTTAGTCTCGTTTTTATTTGCAGTCTTCCATTCTTCAAATGATAAGAATTTGTACGCGCCAGGTTCCTTATAATTGAGGGAGTGAATAAATCCATTACTGAAATAGAACTTACTTTCAAGTTCTTCTATCGGGCGAGATTTGAACCATGCATAATCCTCAGCACTCAGGAATATTTCGGGAAATACTCCGTTGGAAGGGTTGCCATCTGCATCATAAGCGTGGCTTGCTACAGTCCTTGAACCCATATATAGTGGATGCTTGTCAGATAACTGCAACGGGGCAAACGGCTTGCTGAAGTCAACATTTTCTTTTACTGCTCTGAAATATACATTTGGGCTTTTACCTCCATAGAATACGTTGAAATCACTTGTATCATTTGCAAATATCATCTTCTTCTGGGAATTTGCAGCATTTGTGGAATCGTGACCAAAGATTATAGGAAAAGACACGTTCATGAAAATATTATGATCAATTCTAATATTATGTACACGGGAACGTGTCACATACTCTGGTTCCCAAAGAGGTGTAACAGGTCCGAGAGCCATTATTCCTTGGTCAATGTCCACAAATATGTTATTTGTTATGTTTATATAAGGACTTGATTGGATTGCGATACCTACGCGATTAGGATTATAATATTTTCCCGAGAAATAGTTGTTTCTTACGATAATTGGGTTGGTTTCACTACCTGGAGAGGTCTCCAATGCAAGGCAGTCACTTATGAACATGTTGTTCTCTATTAGGTGGCCCGAGCCAATGTAATTCTGCCATGTCTTTTTTCCATGAAGAATCTCCGGCCCATCTCCAGTATAATCTATCCACAGCCCTATCCCGTTGTCCCTGAACAGATTATTTCTTATAGTAAAATTATATGTCCCTTTGGCATCTATAAGTTTCATTCCTGCCACTGCCCAAGCTTGATAGAAAGGCCTCCACCCATTCCACATGAAGATATTGGAGTCATATGTGATGTTATTGCCGACTCTCCAAGAACCTGTCGCACCATTATATAATATCGTGGAGTTTCTTATTGTATTGTTCGCGCCCCCTCCAATCATTGCTCCCAATACATGATAAGAGAGATCCATATTATCTATCAATATGTCGTCTCCATTTAAGATTAATCCTCCATCAAACCCACTGTCAGGAAATCCATTTGAATATCTATATGAGAAATTCGCGATGTGGATATTTGATGATTGATTTATTCCAAGAAATCCGAGGTAATTGACTGGGATCTCTATAGGAACTATGTCTGGGTCAATACTATTAAAAACTTCAGGTGGTCTTATGAATAGCTTGCCATAATTAGGATGGGCAGGATCATTTTCATAATAAGCAGTACCTGGAGGCATTGATTCTGGGTTTGGATAAGCTACAACTGTGACATTCAATCTTGTTACAGTAGAATAATATGGTCTAGGATAAGTTATATTGATATAATCAAAGCTCTCTGTTCCATCACGCTTCGCCATAGTCTTTGTTTCATTAGCCTGAGGTATTATTATTGGCTTGGAAGTTAAGGGATAGAATGCATCTATGAATAGTGCTTGCGGTACATCAGTATAGTTCTGCGCAAAATTCGTTATTTTACCATTTGAGTCTCTAAGGCTTATTCCCAGAGGATGCTCTTTTGCTAGATATTTTGGTCTTTTCTCCTGCAGGTATTTTCTCCACTCAAATGTCCAGATATTCTTTCCATCAGGCAAAGTCTGCTTCTGCCAACCTTGGACTCTCTCAGATGCATGAACATAAACTTTCTCCCCAGGGTAACTGCTAATCAAAGTTTTTTTATCAGGGCTACCACTCAGTCCATATTTAGGGACAAAAAATTCAAGGCCGTCAAAACGGTGTACTCCTTCTCTAAGGTATAATCTCTTTCCTCCAGAGAAATGCACAGGTTCCGAGAAATTGAGTGCCCTCCTTAATGTGCACCAGGGTTTTGTGATGTTACCAACATTGCTATCGCTGCATGGTGCACATACTCCTTTAGGGTCTATATAGAAATCTATCTGCCCAACATTTAACTCAATACACATTCCATTGTCCTGAATTTGAGTGTACACTGTTCTTCCAGTCATATACCATGCTCCGATACTAACAAACAGAATAGCTCCAATAAGAATCAAAAATACCTCTCTTTTCATTGCTAATTTATCCTTTTAATCATTATAAAGATATCGCTTATAATCAGGAGGATTTTTAAATCTCCAAGGTGCATGATTTACATGTCGTTAAGAATACTCGCTGGATTTGGTTCGTATAATTCTGCTGCAGATTATTATTTATCTACTTTGATAAGAGACCAAGGTCATAGGATAATACGCGCGCCAACTCTCAAGATGATGCTGACGGAGCTAGGTATTTCTCCACAGGATGTGCCTCCAGCTACTCCAAAAAGTTACTTTGACTGGGTCATTATGGGAGGAAGTTTTGATGGGAATTCTGGAGATGTAAGTGGCGCTAAATGGATTTTTTCTCTCCTTGAGGAAGAGATTATGGACGGAAGGGTAGGTTTCAGGATGTTCACAGGGGACAAGTACGAGAAGATTAATGCTGAGAGAGAAAATATCCCTGTGATCTGCTGGAGAGAGATGTCTAAGCTGATGGAATTTACATCGCAGTTGCAAGATGAGTCTGCATGGGCGCAAAAATACAGCACTTAGTCTTTATTGAATTTACAAAAACATTTATAAAGCCACTTCTCGGAGTACGTTTAACCGATGAGGCCCGAAAGGGTCCTTGAGAACGAAAGTTCTCGGCGTAGTGTGGTAGACACCATACTTAATTAAACTACGGAGGTCACATGGACTTCTATAGCATTGTTGAAAAAGCAAAGAAAACAGGAAAAGTTGACAAAGGAACAAATGAAGTGACGAAGGCTATTGAGCTTGGCGTCGCAAAACTAGTTGTGTATGCAGCAGACGTTAGCCCTAAGGAGATTGTTGCACACCTTCCTGCTCTCTGCAAGGAAAAAAACATCCTATGTGTTGAAGTGGACTCAAAGCAGAAGCTTGGTGTTGCTGTAGGCATTGGCGTAAGCACTGCCGCAGTAGCAGTAATCCAACCAGGCGAAGCTGACAAGGACATAGCACAGGCAAAGAAATCAAAGTAATTTTGAGGAGCTCGAATGGCAAAACAACAGCAAATTAAGGACAAAACATCAGAAGGCGCAACAACAAAGGTAGAGAGACTCAGCAATGATGCTCCTGTCAATGGAATAGTAGAGGAGATGATTGGCAGGACAGGCGCAAGGGGAGAGGTTACTCAGGTCATGTGTAAGGTTCTGGACGGAAGGAACAAGGGCCGCGTGATGCGCCGAAATGTAAAGGGCACTGTCAAGATTGGCGATCTTCTTACATTGAGAGAGACAGAGATTGAGGCTCGAAGGATAAAAGGCAGTTATGACAGGAGGCCTAAGGAATAATGGTAAAATGCATATTCTGCGGCAATGAAGACGATCCATTCAGGGGTATTCATCTTATAAAGAATGATGGTTCAATAAGCTATTTTTGCTCAAGCAAATGCAAGAAGAATGCTCTGAAGCTCAAAAGAGATAAAAGAAAGCTGAAATGGACTTCTGCTTATAGAGAAGAGAAGGAAAAAGCAGCAAAGAAGGCTGAAGAGACCAAGAATCCTCCTGTTGCAGAATCTAAACCTTCTAAATCGAAGAAGAAATTGCCTCAACTTCCTGCAAAAAAATAAGAAACATTTATAACGTTTATGCTCTCTGATATGCACATGCCATTTACACTCCCTAAACTAGAATATTCTTACAATTCCCTTGAGCCAGTCATAGATGCAAAGACTATGGAGATACATCACACAAAGCATCATCAGGTATATATTGACAAGCTAAATGAAGCTCTTTCCAAACATCCTGAATTAGAGAAACAATCAGTCGAACAGCTATTGGCAGACATCAACAAGATTCCTGAAGATATAAGAACTGCAGTAAGGAATCATGGTGGCGGCCATCTCAATCATTCTCTTTTCTGGCAAATCCTTACTCCCGATGCAAAAGCAAAAGAAGTAAAAGGCAAGATGATTGATGAAATAACCAAGACCTTTGGCAGTATTAATAAGTTCAAGGAACAGTTCAACACGGCAGCTTTAGGCAGGTTTGGAAGCGGATGGGCCTGGCTTGTATTCAATAAAGGCAAACTGGAAATCACTTCAACTGCTAACCAGGATTCTCCACTAATGGAAGGCAAAGTCCCACTTTTAGGCGTAGACGTCTGGGAACACGCATATTATCTCAAATGGCAATCAAACAGGAAAGGTTACATGGAGAATATTTGGAGTGTAATAAATTGGAAGAAAGTCAATGAATTGTTCGAGCAGGCCAGGAAGAAATAGATAGGTATATATAGATTTGATTTTTGCATAATATCTGAAATGGGTGATTATCTTTATAGCAGTGTTCTTTTCTTTATCTCTGGTTTCTGCAGCTATGGATCCTGCTCCTCCTTTTTGTGAGCATCAAGGATATAAAATTGAAAGAACAGGGGACAATGTAACCTGCGTATTTGATGATGGGAAATCTTGTGAAATTAGGGAGTTCTATCAAGGAACGTGTGGAAAAGAATACCGTAGGGAGCAACGTTGCGTTCCTCTTGGAGAGCCAGTCTTCGAGTATGATAGATGTTGCCAAGGGGCACCTTATCTCCCTCAAGGTTATATTGGGCAGGCAACTTGCCGCCATTTTTCTGAACGCATTACCATATCCCTGCTTAATCCTTGGACATGGACAATGATAAGTGTTTTTGCTTTTTTTATTGCAGTTATTTATGGCCTTTATAGACTGATATATTTCATAGTAAAGAAGAATAGTAAGAAATAGGCTTACTTTTCATCATCTTCACTATCATCTTCATCTTCATCATCTTCAATAACTTCAATTTCAAGTTGTTCAAGTAAAGCCAAAATTTTGTCCAGTTTCGTATTCAACTGTTTGAATTGTTCCTGAGAGATTCCATTTGCTTGAACAGGCCTTTCAGATCTTGGAGCAAAGCTTTGTCTTGATTCATTTCCTCTCGAGTCTCCGCCATTACTTCTGAAACAATTACTGCAATAGACAGGTTTGCCACCACTTGGCCTGAAAGGGATGCTACATTGCTTTCCACATTTATCGCAGGTGGCTTCATGCATTTCTCGGTTTTCAGATCCAAATCTTCTAGCTCCACGTGACCTTGGACGTCCTCCAAATCCTCTGGATTCGCCACCAAAGCTACCGCCACTTCCACGATCCTTCCTAAATCCACTTCTCCTATCAGGCTTAGAATGAAAATTTCCCATACCTTTCAATCGATTGTGTCTATTTAAACCTGTGGATGCATAAAACAATTAGAACTCTTTCTCTTCATAATTGAAATCCTCTTCGTCTTCCTCTGCCTCGACTGCTTCACTCTTTTCTTCTTCCTTTTTTGTTGGTTTCTTTGCAGGAGCTTTTGTTGAAGGTTTTGCGGCAGACTTGGCCGGAGCAGATACTGATTCTCCAGACGAGCTCCCAGAGACTACTTCTATTTTTCCAAATTTGCCAGCAGAAAGCTGTTTTTCTCCATTAAATTCAGAAACATAACCATTAGTAATTTGTATAGTGTCTCCAGCATTCACCTTCTTAATATCATCATTCCAGAGACTCACTTTTATCTCAGCGCCACTCTCATCAGAAGAGGCTGCGCTCGCAACTCTAAGCTCCTTACCATACTTATTAAAGCTTCGGATATCGCTTACACTCTTGACTAACAATTTGATGTCAACTTTCCCTTGCCCAGGTTTAAGATCTTTTACATTCATGTTTAAGCAGAAGTCAATTCAGCATCTATTAATCGCTTTAAGACTTCATAAGGCTGTGCTCCTCTCACAGGTTTTCCATTGATGAAGAATGCAGGAGTGCCAGTAACTCCAAGTTGCTGTCCATATGCAAGATTCTCCTTAACTTTGGATTCATATTTTCCAGTATCAAGGCATTGGTCGAATTTTACTCCAGATGAATCAAACTCACGCGCCCACTTCTTGTAGTTTTCTATACTAAGACTTTCCTGATTTTCAAATAGCTTATCATGCATCTTGAAATATCCCATGTCTCCTAGCTGCTCTTTTACACAGAGTGCTGCTTCATGTGCTTTCTGGGCCTTAGAATGTATACTAAGAGGAAAATCCTTAAACACTATTCTTGCCTTTCCAGTATCAACATAATCTTTCACTATCTGTTTATATGTCTCAATATAGAATTTCTTGCAAAATGGGCACTCATAATCGCTGAACTCAACAATTGCTATTTTGGCAGATTTGCTTCCCTTTACTGGACTATCTCCTTCAGTGACTTCTACTTTTGTATCTGCTGGAGGCCGCTGCTGCTGCTGTGGGACGAGAGAAGGAGCGGTTGGAGATATTGCCAGTGGATTAGGTACGATATAGTTCCCGTCAACTGTTACGAAAACAGGGACTTCTTGGCCTTGAAAACTCAACTTGACTTCATAGAATGGCCCTTTCTGAGCGACTCCAGACAGTGTTACCGTGCCCTGGCCCTGAGAATTGATGAACTTCACTGCATTGTCTGCAGCAACTTGCGCATTGACTATACCAGGAGATACCACTGGGGCTCTCCAAAAGAACATGACTACTATCACTATTGCCAGGATTATACTAATAAGAATCCATGGGTTCCTTCTCACTCCTTGAAGCCACTTTCCTACAGGGATATCTATAGTGTCTTTCGAAGTTTCACTATTCTCTTTCATACCTTCCAAATACAAAAGAGGTTTAAAAATCTTTGTGCACTAGGAAGATACATAATTCACATGTAAGGAACTTGACGCAAACTGCGCTTCATCAGGAATCTAAGATTCCTGACTGCCATAGAGGATTCACATCTTCGAGGTTTAAGGCGCGGTGGCGCATCGTGCTTTTGATTTTCACTTATAGAGGAGATGTGTCAATAACACTCAAACTAATATCTAATGTGTATCCTTAGTTCTTGAATACACTAGAAAACTCCTTATTCTCTCTTATATCAGAAATGTTACTCTTCAACGTTCTCGATGTCTCAAACAAAGAGAACACACTAAACTTTATTAAATCTCTATTCTCATTAGTTCAATGGTAAAAAGGAGGAGTGTTTCTATAGGAATGTTGGTATTAAAGGAAGTTGACCCAAAAGAAACCCTGGATTCTTAGAATGGTCTACGATATAGTATTGGGCAGGGACGCATCGGATAAAGAGAGATTTGGGGATAAGGGCCTTATTTTTCTAGGAAAAGGGTATGTGAAGATGGGCAACACTACTTCATTATCAAACAAGATATGGCTTGATGTTGCAAGAAGTCACGTGATACTTATTGCAGGCAAGAGAGGGACGGGAAAATCCTACACTCTGGCAGCTATAGCAGAAGAGCTTTCTAATCTTCCTGAAGAGAATGCCCAGAACATAGCCCCATTCATCTTTGATACTATGGGCATATTCTGGACAATGAAATATGAAAACCAAAAAGAGAGGCCTCTCCTTGACAAATGGGGTCTGAAGACAAAAAGTCTTCCCGTAAAAGTCTTCATCCCATTCGGAAAACAATCTATGTACGATGATAAAGGGATCCCTTATGATTCAAATTTCGCTCTAAAAGTCTCAGAGATAGAGGCAGACGATTGGATTTCTCTTTTCAATTTAAATATGACTTCATTGCATGGAGTCCTTATACAGAGAGTCGTTACAGAGCTTAAGTCTCGAGATCTACCATTCACACTTGATGATATACAGCGAAATATAGAGCAGGACGAAAGTGCAAGACAGGAGACAAAAGAAGTTGCATCTGCTCTCTTTAAGGCTGCAGAGACTTGGGGAATTTTTTCAAAGACAGAGGGAGGCACAGAGCTTAAAGACCTGATTACTGCAGGGACTACAACTGTCCTAGATATTTCTACATACTCATCTACCGCGACATTTAACATTCGCGCCTTAGTGATATCTCTTCTTTCTAGGAAAATGTTTCAGGATAGGATGGATTCAAGAAAGAGAGAAGAACTGGAAGCTATCCAGCAAGGGCAGGAATATCTTTCCGCAACTGGAAAGAGAGACAAGCCCCTTATTTGGATTTTTATAGATGAGATGCACGAGTTCATGCCAAAAGATGCAAAAACTCCCGCAACAGATGCATTGATGCAGTTGTTAAGGGAAGGCAGACAGCCTGGAATATCTCTTGTCATGGCGACACAACAGCCTGGGCAGATTCATCGGGATGTGATGACTCAATCAGACATTGTCATAGCCCACCGTCTCACTGCAAAGCCAGATATAGACGCATTGAACGAGATAATGCAGACTTATCTTCTGGAGAATATCCGTCAGCAGATGGACGATCTGCCAAGTGAGAAAGGCTCGGCCATTCTCCTCGACGACAATTCAGAACGCCTCTACCCTCTTAGAGTCAGACCTCGCTTCACCTGGCATGGCGGAGAAGCTCCAGTCTCCATAAGAGCAGACCTGTTGCTTTAGATAGAAATATCTTCGCCAATAAGGATTTATATATTAAATAGGATATTATTAGATATGAAAAAGAGAGAAAAGAAAGACCTTATTTTTATCCTCCTATGGCCAATAATAGCATCGCTAATATCTTTATTCTTCAAAGTAAATCTGCTAGTTTAAGTTATTATTTTTTATGTGGTTCCATCAATCATTATTTCAGTAAGAATTAAAGAAGAAATCCCAAAAGCAGTTATCTTTTCTCTTGTAGGGACTATAGGGTATATTTTTCTAGAGAGTATTGGTACCATTTCAAATATCTGGATTGTCCCAAGTAGTTTTATTGTTTTAGGAGCCTCTATTGAGGGCTGCATCTGGGCATTTTTCATGCTCTATTTTACAGTGATGTTTTACGAATATTTTTTAGATCATCACATTACTAAAAAGATAGCTTCAAGAAAATTCAAGTACTTTCTTATCATTACACTAGTATTACTTTCTTTTTTCATATTGTTCTTTTTCGCCTTTCCTCATTTTCTTAATATTCCTCATGCTTATCTCCTGATAGGGCTTATTTGAATCATTCTTCCAATTATAGTTCAGATTTATCGTGCCCCTAAATATATTTCAAAATTTTTGAAAGCCACAGCATATTTCTTTTATTTCAACATTATTTACGAACTTACAGCTCTCAAATTAGGTTGGTGGTATTTTCCAAAGAATAATCAATTTCTAGGAGAAGTTACTATGCTAGGACTTTCTTTTCCAGTTGAAGAACTATTTTTCTTTATTATTTTTGGGGCAGCAGCAGTTTTGGCAACTTTTGAGCTTTTCGATGAAGATCACAAATAGGTTGCTATAGTTAAATTTAAAAATACCTCCCAGGTTTTCTAATCATGAATACTTTGTATTCCCCACAATGCAATGAGAATAGGCCTGCAGTAATAGGTTTTCCAGGATTTGTGCACTCTTCAGAGCCAACGAGGATTGACAATCACCTGAAAAAATTGTCAGAATATGGCATATTAGGAATTAGATTGAATTATCCAGGCATAGAATTGAAAAATGGAAGCAAATTGATAGAATGCAATTACAATCTTTCAAATTTTGTCCAGCATGCGCAAGAGACTTTTGAGATGCTTCAAGACATGGGGGTAGATACGTCTAGGATAGGGCTTCTTGACTCTAGCATAGGCTCAGGCATTGCAGGCAATTGGCTTGCAAGAAACACTATTTGGAATCCTGCGTGCAAAGTCTCAATCTCCCCATTGCCAGGTTGGCCTTATTTTGCCTCTCCACATGTAAGGTGGTCAATTGAGAAATCTGCTGTTGATGTGAATATCTCATCTAGCAGAGATAAGTTAAATGGCGTAAAGAGGGTCATCAAGCAGGCAAGTATTGAAAATCTGATAAGAACTGATGCTTTGGAGGCTCTGAGAAATAGCCAAAGTAGACATAAGATACCGATGATGTCAGTAATTGGGATGAAAGATGAAAAGGTTTCCCCAGAATCCATGGAAGCGCATCATAATTATTTTGCAGATCCAGATAACAGTGTCAAGATAATGTTACCAGAGCCTCACGATATTCCAGAAGAAAAATATGAATCGGAGGCAATTGACTTTTTCAAGAGATATCTTCTGAATTTTTAAACTTAAAATTATAGGAAATCACATTAATATCTGTAAAAATATTACTTTTTCCTCGTAAATTTCCTATCTAGCGGAACTAAGAAAATCAATGTAGTTTGCTATAACTAATCACAAGGCTCATCATCTTCTGCCAATAAAAGATACCAGTCATTCAGGCCACAGCGTTCAATGAGTGCGGCGTTGCCGATCCATCCTTCGTTACCTTTCAGCGCAAGTACTTCCTCTGTTTTCTGCAAAGGCAGAGGTAGAAGAGTTGTGAGTGCAGGTCGCGCGTGAAATTCCTCACGAGAGTAATTTTCATAACGGCCAAAATACAGCCTTCCTTTCATTTCATGATACTGGGGAATTTTTCCTTTCAAGACTGCGAATTCAAGTACCGATTCATTTTCAGGAACAAAAGAATAGGGAAATAATAAAGTAGTAAGGGGAGGATGAGAACTATCAAGATCAACCGTCAAGAGGTGTTCAGGGGTGAATCCAGAAGTTAATGTCTGTTGGATGTAATCTTTCCGCGCATCATGCTCCGCAAAAGGAAGGTATAGTGAGTTCACGACTTTTTCATGCATAAATTCAATGAGTTTAGGTGTTGCTTGTGTCTGCGCTCGCAATCCACGATTAAAGCGAGCGCTTTCTTCTACTTCTTTCCATTCTTCATCAGAAATCCGAATGCCTACTGATGTATCCCTTATAGCAAGAGGCCAATAGGATTTTCGTTGTCTGTCCATAGAAAATGCTATCATCCAGGCCTATTTATGTTTTTGCTTCGGTTGGCGTATTTCGAAGCTCGCACGGATGAAAGACCATCATCTCCCCTACAAGGAAGGGTTGTTCTTCTTGATAGCAGGTACCTTGGATGTTATAGATATATACTTTTTCTGGCTGTTGACGGGCTTTGGCGGATCGAAGAGAGATGGTGGTATGGTATCTGCCAGGCCTGGGATCAGCATATAGTTCAAGCCTCATGCCGGCATACTTGCCTTGAAGGGTGCCTGAGCGTTCCTGCGAAAGCTGAAGCAGCGCGGCAGGGATCTGCGCCGCGACTTGAAGCGGTGAAACGCTTTCAGATTGTTTGCATCCGAGCAGAGCATAAAACCTCTGAGCATCATCTTCTGTGATTTCTTGTTGATAGTCGATAAGTACTTCTCCTTCGGGAGGGACAAACGAAGGGTATTCATTTCCTATTTTAATGGATCCGTTAAAAACATCCTTGCTGTTAGAGAGCGCACAATATTTGAGTGTTAGAGACCCTTCAGGTAGGGAAAGGTTTCCATTAGCGAGGATCACTCTTTCACCTGCGTAGACTGGCTCTGAAAATTTAAAGGAAAGATGTGTTGGAACATAGTGCTGTGCTTGAAAATCTGTAAATATTTTATTTTTGGTGATTACTTCATAGGCAAGCGCTTCTAAAGCAACTCCAAACACGGGAGGAGCCAGGCATCCTTGTGCTTGAGCATATGCCTGATCTCTATGCAAAGGGTTCTTATCACGGATAAGATCGCCGAATTCAGGAAAATCTGATAACGGCGGTGTTTGGAAAGAGGCGAATCCGAGGAACGAATCTTCAACAGGCATATCTCGTTCATCAGCAATAAGGCTCGCCATGCCTCAACGAGAAATAAAATATTTATGTCGGGAACCGATGAAAACCACACCTTTCAAGGTGTGGTGGTTCCCGAGCATCTCCAAAAACGAGCGCCTGCAACAAACCTCGGCTTTTAAGCC
>VGKP01000014.1 GCA_016866975.1 Candidatus Pacearchaeota archaeon | reverse complement strand
AGCTCCAGTTATTACAAAGGGAGATTCTGTTTGCAGTTCAAACTCTATCAGTGGAGATAACGATTATTTTCTAAGAAATACTATAAGGTGGAGCCCGGTAACTGGGGCAACCAGTTACGAGATTTACTATGGCAAACAGGGCGTAGCTAATCCTGATCAAGCACAAACTGGACTTATAGGTACAACTACCTCTACCAGCTATAATGATGAAAGAGCAGCAGTCCTTGCCAGGCCAGTTTACCAAGGATATGCCCACGATTACTCTTATTGGGTAAAGGCTATTTCATCAACTGGCCATTCCGCTTTTTCTTCGACATACGTGTCTATAGATGAGTCTGGAAGAGATGGTCCACAGACGTGCACACGTGGAGACGTTCATAATACGATATGTGCACAAACTCCCCCTCCCTTGCCCGGAATAGAACCACAGAAATGTGCTACTGCAGATGATATTATACTGAGAATAGAAAAACCTGCAAATGCATTAGGGGAACTATGGAATGGAGGAAGCATATATCCTATCGAGATATGCTTCAGCACACTATTCCCGGGACATACACGGCCTACAAATCCTCATCAATGCAAGTCCTCTTTGAGCAACAGAATATTGATACTAAATAGCCCTACTAGGGCCCTGGCAAGCGCAGGCAGAGTGGCTTGATGAAATACTTCTTTATCTTATTGGTTATAGCTGCATCATTAAGTATACCTGGTGTGTTTGCGTATAATCCTTATTGCATCCCTGTTGTAAACGATCCATGTGTATATGATTCAAATGGTCAGATCATTACTTACCAGCAAGCAAATGCAATAAGAGAGAGAAAAAGCCTCTCTCCATTAAATATTCCTACTGGTCAGGAACTTGATGCTTGCGTCAATGAATATACTGATTTTGCAGGCCAAATGGGCTGGAAACCTAAACAAGATCCTTTAGTGAAAGAATTTGGTTATCCGGGACTTGTTTATACGAATACAATAATACCTTATCTCAAGGATCTTTTATATGAGACTGGTGAAAATGAGGGCAAACAAATCAATGGAGCTAGACGTAGTGGATGGGGAATAGTTGTAAATAAGCAGGGAACATGGACTGAAGTAAATCAGTTTTATGAAGGCGGGCCAGCCAATTTAAGGTATAAGACAAATTACCAGATAAAATATAGGCTCAAATTCACGTGTGCGGATCATCCTCCATTCAAAGTTATGCATGGAATTCCTCAAAAACCAGATGGCTCAGCTGTAGCTTATGAAGAAATTGATAACAGCCTTCTAGTATCTCAAAATAGCCATGTTCCTGGAGGAAAATATGTAAGCTCGAGTGATGCTGGAATGCTTGGGCCAATATACCCTGTAGACAGCGTAATGGATTATGTAGGATATTACCATAAAACAAACACTGTGAGATTTAGAGATACAAATGTCTATGTGGTATATGAGACAGGAGAGAGCTTTAGATTCAGTACAAATGAATTCTGTGTTGAAAATGATAAAGAAGGAGACTATCTTGCTAATTTCTTTGTTGGACTAGGTAGACCTGATGGAGGCAACAATATCATAGATGAGAAGGAAATTACTCCTGAGGGATTTGGATCCCAAAACCAACCTGTTAAATCGCCTTTCCAAGTGATGGGATCTGCTTGCTTAGATCTTCCTGGAAACAATATTCCTTCTGGAGAAGACCCTCAGCAGGGATATCCAAATCCCCCTACGCCTAATGTAATAATACAGAATAATTTCTTCTTCTTTTTCTGGGATTTCAATACTGGGATCAATTACATACCTCCCCCGTATGTACCTCCCACTATAATTAATGAGGGTGGTGGAGGAACTCCCCCTGAGCCAATATGTGGGAATGGAAAGAGGGAATTCCGGGAAGGATGTGACAATGGAGTTGGGAATGACAAGTGTATCAATGGCGTCCTTTGTAGCAGCACCTGCCAGCCAAGCAGCTGCGGCGGCGCTGTCCTGCAGTGTGATAATGATGGAGTTAAGAAAGGAGTAGAGGCATGTGACGGAAATGACTTCGGAGGACTGCAATGCAAAGATATTGGAGGGGGGTCGTTCAATGGAGGAAACCTTGCGTGTGATAATTGCAAGATAGTGACTTCTGGATGTACTGCTAATGCGCCTGTAAATGTTTGCTATGGGGATTTATCTTGCGTCACTAGATCTGCTTGTCTTGCCAATGAGAGAGAAATACTTGCTCTTTCTGGGACATCTAATGCGTTCATGTCTCAAGCTAGAACAACTGCTTCCCATAAGATATGCTGTACAATATCTCCTACTATTCCACTGCCTGTAGTGTCGGGATCGGGATCGGGAGCATTAAGTCTTTGTGGGAATGAAAGAATAGATAGTGGGGAGCAATGCGATAAAAAAGGGCCAGTGATGAATGGCAAGGATTGTACAAATTATATTCCTAACTCTCCTTTCAATGAAGGAAACCTGAGATGCAATGATGGAGGATCTGGTTCGACTGGGGCAGCATGTACATTTGATACTAGTGGGTGTAAAATCACTAAAACGCCTGTGGCGATATGGACTAAAGACGGAGTAAATATAGCCAATTCTGCGAAGTTGAGTGAAAAAGTGCAGATGAAGGTAAATAACGTACCATCAAGTTGGATTAATCAAAATGTGCAGTTTAGAGTGTTTAATAAAAACAATGACATTTCAGAAAGTATAAAAATAGAAACCTGGGGTAAAGTCGGATCGACTTCAATTAGTCCTCCTAAAAAGCAAGATGGCTCTCCAAGAACTCTTAAAGATATAGTGGGAGATAAGGCGATACCTGGACATTTTGTAAAATTCGAAGTCAATCCTACCACTGGTTCAATAAGTGGAGCAGTAATAACTGGATTAGCACATGAGAGTGGTAAGATAACTAGTAATGACCTTAGAATTGAAGATGAGACTTCTCCAGGTTGCCCTCCTGGAGGATGTATCAAAGTCAGTGACTGCAGAAGTGTCCATAGTAGTATTAATCCGAATATTCCTCAAGAAGTAAATGATGCCGAAAGAACATGTAATGGTGCTTTTAGAGAATCTGTCCCACAAGATAAACAGGTTTCTTGCAACCCTCAAGCTTATTGCGAGTGGGATAAAAATAAAAAAGAATGTAATAATAAGGTTGAAGAAAGAGATAGTAAAGGAAAAGTAATTAATACTTGTGTATATAAATCTGTGACTAAAGGTATTTGTGATCAGACAACAAAATTGCAAAAGATAAGAATCGAGATAATCAGAAGCTCTAGTTCTGGAGGATCTGGAAGTGGAAGTTGCGATAGGTGCAAAGAACAGGAAGGTTATGGATTGCCTTGTGGGCGTTCTGTTCTTTATCTGCCTTTCTTTGGAGCAGTACAATTAGCAATTGCAGTATTGATTGTAATTGCAATATATTATTTGATTAGAAGAAATATCTCAAAAAGTAAAGTTAGAAAGAAAAAGTAATAGATAATCTAGATTGTAACAAGCAAAAAGGCATTCTTTAAACCTCAAACAACGAGATTAAGGGACAAATAATCTATAAAATCTAGCTGGATATTTTTCGGCTTCTTTGTCTACATGATTAAAGGCAGCCCATATATCTCTCTCCTGTTCTGGAACATAATCTTTAATACTAAAAGGACTTGTGGCTATTGTCTGCCAAGTCTTTAGGTCTGAAGAAGCCTGAAGCTGGACTGGTTTTTTGTAACCGCTAACTCTAAGTATTGGGACTTTCTTGGTAGTTCCTGGAGCATAATTCATATCTTGAGTAAGAAGAGGAGTTTTATCAAAATAGTCTTTATCTTGAACAATATTTATAGTAAATATACTGCCTTTTGTTTGTTGAATTGTTCCATTTGGCCTCTTTGCTATGCCTTGAATCTCAAATTGATATTTTCCTGTAGGAGTATCTGATTTTAACCCATAACTTATAATCCCTATTAATCCTTTTTTATTTATTACACCTTTTTGAGCAAGACTGAGAGGAGATAGACTTGTATTGGACAGGTCTACGCTTCTCTTGCCTTTAATGGGACCAATATAATTTTCACCATGTTTTAATGGCTTTGGATAGAAAAAGTCCCTGGAAGGGGAGGGAGGTATAATTAAGTCATCATAATAATTTACATAAGGATCCATAATAAAGGCGCCCCAATATTCAAAACAAGGTGGAGCTTTGAGGGAGGTAATTTCTATGCTTCCCGTAGAATCTGATTCAGTGGTGTTGTCTGCATATATATGGATGTCTACTCCAGGATTATTTTTAGATGAATGAGGTAATTGAAGACCTAGTCCATTCTGGGATTCCATAGTCAAATACACATCGGCATTTGCTTGCTGAGGGAAGGTAGTGGCTGTGGCTATAGCTGCTGTTGCACCCAAGGCTGTGGCTGTCTTTTTGACAGCATCTTTTGCTCTTCTTATAAGAGATTCTAATGTCTTTTTCATGGTGTTTTTGACACTATTATATGGTGACTACTTATATATAAATCTTTTGGGTTTAAAAAAGATAAAGATCCTGCTAGAAAAGTAAGAAAAATCAGTTAAAATAAGGTACTTCTGAGAATCTTCTTTGATAGTCTTCTTTTAGTCTTTGTGCAAGGTGGTGCGGCCTAAAATCTATTTTATGGATATCCTTCAGAGGTATCCAAACAACTTCCTTGACCTTGCCTCCATCTTTTTCTCCCTGGATTATATTCCCTCCTATCCTCTCTACCCAGAAAAAGACGTTTAAAACTCTAGTGTTTGTCTTTCTGTCTTTTATCCAATCGTTAACATAAATAAGTTTCTTTGATTTCACAATTAATCCTGTCTCCTCAAACATCTCACGGATTGCAGCTTCTTCCATAGTCTCTCCTGCTTCAAGACCCCCTCCTGGAAAAAGAAAATATTCTCCATCTTCATACTTGCAACTAATACAAAGAACCTTGTTATCTTCTATCAATATGGCGCAGGGGCGCACCCCGATTCTCTCACCCATGAGACAGAGAAGCTATATGGCCTTTTTTAATTTAACGCTATATTTTTAAAGAATCGAAGATAATCAGAGAGATGAAAAGGGGCATGTTTTGGGGGTTGTTTTTGATTGTCGTATTGTTGCCTGTTGTGGCTGCTAGTATTGATGGGGTAAATATAAGCATAAAGACATCGGGATATCAGGGAGGGGATGTGATAAGAGGAAATGTGCAGCTCAAGATAATAAATGAAAACCCTACATTAAATATAAGCAGCAATTTCCAGGGATCTATCAGCTTAATAGATCTATTGAGGAGAAATAGTTTTTCCGAGGGGAATGAATATAAGTGCAACACTAAGAACTGCACAACTGCTGTGAGTGCAAAGGGCTTGTTTACCTCTCCTTTGACAATGACAGTCGAGAATAAGACAGTAGGGTTCAACCTTACGGGAGAAGATATCAGCATACAGTCTCTTAGGTTGTCTGTGAACAGTGATGCTGCAGAATCATGCATCGGACAATTGCGCGCAGATCTTCTTGATTCAAATATCTCATTGGTCAATGCAAATTATAAGGCGATTGGATGTGGGGAGAAAGCAAGAGGGTGCTTCTCGCCGAGTTCTCCTACTGAAATAGCTGAGATATCAAATAATCAACAAAACCCTTATTGTGAAAAAATAACATTGCCTACTGGGCCAGGGTATAATCTGTCTGCTGTTGTTATCAATAGCACAAAAGCATATGCCGAGCTGACTTTGACTTTGTATGATGCCAATTGGGTATTGATAGACTCTTGTATACTGCCTAAGCATTCTACACATTCAGGAGACTTAGGCTGCATCATCAATAGCTCAAGAGCTTATACCCAAGATTACTTATTATGTATTAGCGCGAAGCCGGGAATAGAGAGCAATTATACCTTATCTACTGAGACCTCAAGCCCTATATGCGGGACATCACAGAAGAATTCCAATTCATTCTCTAGAGATTATCCGCTTTCTGGGCAAGCACTGACATTTGCACAACCAGCATTTGAGATAAACGAATCAAGTGTTGTACAAGTCAGCGGGAAGAGCCTAGTCAATCTCCTAAATACTTATCTTGGAGAAATATACTCCAGCAATTGTACAAAAGGATGTGCAATACCTTTTGTATTGAGAAGCGGCATTGGTCAGCAAGTCAGCTTCACTATATCTGAACTTAAATACATATCAAAAGGAGCATTATTGACAAATACTGGTTTATTCCAGATGGAACCCACCACTCCAGTGATAAACGCAGAAAAGATAAACATAACGCTAGACCATGCCAATTTCACGATCCCTAGAGGCACTAAAGAGACGTTCTTTGCCCTATATGCGGGAAGCAATAGGCTGTTTAATCCTGTGCCTTTATCGCTGCAAGCAGGGTTTGATTTTGATGTCTATCCAAATATAGCGAGTATAGGGCTATCTACCTTGTTTAATATAGGCGGCAAGGAGAATATCTCACATTCAGTCTGGAAGTTTGGGGATGGCAAGACAGAGACAGTCAGAGGTCGAGTGGTATATCACACTTTTACCAAGTCCGGGAACAATAGCCTAGAAGTGACTGCGACCAGATCAGATGGTGCAATAAGCATGAAAAATTTCACCGTCTCTGTGGGCAATGCAAATACTTCTGCTAAGCTGTTAATGCCATATATATCTCAAAAGATATCTAACTTAAGTTCTGAAATAGCAAAACTCCCTAGTTGGAAGGCAAAGTACATAGAAGAAAGAATCAACGTAACTGGCCTGAAAAATGAGCTAGAGAATTTACAAAAGATATATGCTTCCGCATCAAGTGATGAAAATTATACTGCTGTTGTCGAAGGAGTGCTTAAGATACAAGTTCCTTCTCAAGTAGCTCCATCCATGATAAAGGAAGACTTGCTTCTTTCTGGTCTTGTAAATGCAAATTTGCAATATCTGGCATCGATATCAAAAGTCGGTGAAAAAGATTTAAGTGAAGATAGTCTAAAGAGGGCAATAGTGAACTGGACTGATCGCTCCTATAAAGCAGATATAAAGAAAGAAGTGTACTCTATGGTACTTGATGAGAAAGAGTCTGAGATTGCTACATTCTATACGTTGGATATAAAGAAAATATCTGAGAGTGCCAGCCCTGCATTTGTAATAATAGGCTCTCCAAAAAAACAGATTTATTTTGATAAGAGTTATGAGTCTCTTGAAGTAAGTGCTGGAAGCTCAAATGGCATTGCAATACCTATATCTGAAGATAAAACTATATCATTTGCATTTCCTGGAAACATAGAACTATCTTCATTGGGAGCATATCTTGCTCCAGATATTAAATATCTTGAAAGTGAAAAAGTCGAGGCAAAACCATTCTTCATATATAACCCTTGGAAAACAGCGTGGAGCGGAGTGATTGCCACAATACTGCTTTTCCTAATTGTTTATATCATACTTCAGGAGTGGTATAAGAGAAGATATGAAGGCCATCTATTCCATAACTCAGACGACCTTTATAATATGGTCAATTTTATATACAATGCCCGAGCGCAAAGTCTTACAGATGGAGATATAAGGAAAAAATTGGCTGAGACTGGCTGGAATTCTGAACAAATTGTCTATGCGCTGAAAAAAATAGACGGAAAAAGAACTGGGATGTATGAAATACCGATATTCAAGTTCTTAGAGAACAGGAAAGTGAAGAAAGAAATAGAGAAAAGGCAGGAAGAACCGATAGACGCAAGATTTATTAAAAGACCTTCTTTCTGACTATCATGTTGCGAATTTTGAAGAATTTCTCGAGGAGGGTTTTGCGTGGTCTTTTTCGAAGAAAAGAACATATTAAGATAGGCTTTTACGGACCTCCGAATGCTGGAAAGTGTGTTGCTCCAGAAACTGAAGTCGTTTTACAGAATGGCCAGGTTAAGCCTATTAAAGAAATATTTAATCAAGTACGAGAAGATAAAGGTGCCCCTAAAGAAGATGGATATAAGGAAATTTATATTGATGCCTCAGATTCCAATATTATCCTCCCTAGTTTTGATATCGAAAGCATGAAAATTGTCCCTCAAAAAGTAACTTATGTCTATGCTCAAAAATATACTGGAGAAATATTGAATATTAAGACTCGCTCGGGTAGGAAAATACGCGTTACCCCTAATCATCCTCTTATGCGCATCTCCAATAATGGTGTGGAGTATGTACGAAGCGGCAATTTGAAAGTCAGTGAATGTGTAGGAATTACTAAGAAGATAGCACTTAATACTTTAGTAGAAATTCCTCAGATAACTCAGGCCCTCTTTACAACCTGCAATGGTCAAATTCAAACTCTTTCTAAATTTCATAAGCCTAAATCGATATCTATTCCAACATACATTAATGAAGATATGGTCAGTTTTATTGCATATGTTCTAACAGAGAGTCATCATGGTGCTAATAGAATAGTCTTTAGCAACAC
Organism: Candidatus Pacearchaeota archaeon; assembly: GCA_016866975.1. Classification (GTDB taxonomy): domain Archaea; phylum Nanobdellota; class Nanobdellia; order Pacearchaeales; family GW2011-AR1; genus VGKP01. The sequence continues at coordinate 11,469 of VGKP01000014.1, read as the reverse complement.
AAATCCTAAACTTCTTAATCACTTTGATTCCATTGCTAAGAATGTCTTTAAACTGCCTACCATTTATCGTATAAACAAAGGTATACCTCAAATTGAAATTTATTCTAAGACTCTCTGTGACTGGCTTTCTGATGTTTTTGATATGAAACCAGCAACTGCTGGAGGCAAGAAAATTCCTGCGCAACTTATGGGATTACCTGACAATCTTACTGCACTCTTTTTACGCAGAATGTTTGATTGTGAAGGATATGTTCCTAAAACTGCCCGAATCCGTGGAGCAGAGATAGAATTTACGAGTAAGAGTAAAAAACTTACTGAACAAGTTCAACTCTTGTTAAATCGTTTTGGAATTGTTGGGAGATTTAAAGAGAAAATCATTAAAGGCAATCCCTATTATCGCCTCCTTATTGGAGGAAGTGATAATCATCGACTCTTTAAGAAATATATAGGATTTGATATAGGCTATAAATCAGAAAATCTCTCTATTTTGTGTGCTGCTGGCCTCAAAAGAAATCTATTTGCCCTTCCTATCGTAGAGTTATTGGAAGAAATTCAAAAGAAGTCGGGTTTAACGCAGGAGGAATTTTTCCTTGATGATAAGCATATTGCGCGAATGCGAAGAGATAATCGTATCACTTACCATAGGATTAAGGATATGGCTGATCAATTAGACAATCCTTTTGTACAGAAACTTGCTCACGCAGATGCCCTCTGGGATGAAATTATATCTATTGAAAAAGAAACGTATGATGATTATGTTTATGATCTCACCGTAGAAGATACACATACTTTCATTATTTCCAATGGTCTTATCGCGCATAATACAAGCCTTGCAAACAGAATATGCAAGGACTGGACAGGAGAGGAGATTGGCGTCGTGAGCAAGATACCGCATGAGACACGAGAAGTTCAGTTTAAGGAACGTGTAGAGATAAAGCATAAGGGCAAAACTCTCGTATTTAAGCTCATCGACACTCCAGGTATCGCGACAAAAATAGATTATGAAGAGTTCTTGAAATTCGGTGTCAAAAAAGGAGATGCAAAGAAGAGAGCAAAAGAAGCCACCCAAGGAATCATAGAATCGATACGGTGGCTTGATGATATGGATGCAGTGATAGTTGTCCTTGACGCTACGGAAAACCCTTATTCCCAAGTGAATATCACTATAATAGGAAATCTTGTGGCTAGGAAGATTCCTGTGCTCATAGCTGCAAATAAGATAGATATAAAGAAGGCAGATGTCGCAAAAGTGGCCGCGGCTTTCCCAGAATATGAAGTTGTTGGAATCTCCGCAAAAGAAGGATTAAATATGGAGGAATTTTACGAAGCAGTATTCAGGCTCAGCAAAACAGTATGAAAAAAATAGAGGGTTTAAGCTTGCAAGTCATTCCGTATTCGGAGATAGCTGACTTAAGCATATCTGAGAGAGTAAAAAAGATACTTAGCCTGATCTTGAACAATAAGATAGTCATGATACATGGAAGATTGAGAGCAGAAGAAGAGGCAAGATTGATTGAGGACACAATGGCCCTTGTAGGGCATATTAAGAATTTCAGGGGCATTGAGCTTGCAGTGATTGAGCCTGACCTAAGGGACAAGACTATATTTGTTAAGATGAAATATGGCCTAGCAAGAAGGCTTGTAGGAGACAGTTCTGCACTGACAGTCATAGGACCCTCAAGCGTAGTGAAGGAGATAAAGAGAGATCCTAAAAAAGTTGAGTTATTGTTTAAGTGAATTGGCAATCATCTAAAACTTTATTAAGTTTGCAGGTTTTTAGGGATTATGGCATATCGGTGTGTTCATTGCTCTTCTACTTACAAAGATGGAGCTCAAGAAGTACTAAATGGATGTTCTAACTGTAAAAGAAAATTCTTCTTTTATATAAAAGAAGATAAATTGAAACTGATATCAAGCAACATGGCTCATCCGTCTATTCCTGGAAATAATAGCGCTGAAGACCTGGTTCTCAACCTTAGTACTGGTGAAAAGAAACAGATAGAAGAGGACATAAGAGATATAACTGGGATAAAAGATGAAGAACAGCCCGTATTCCTTGATTTTGAGAGCATAAGAGTATTGAAACCTGGAAAATATCTTTTGGATCTGCAAAAGCTTCTATCTAAGGAAAGACCTAGAGTATATCAATTGGAAGACGGAAAATATATTGTAGACCTGTCTAGCATATTTGGTGGAGAGAAAAAGGAAGCGCGAGTTTAAATATTGACGATCATTGTTTTGAGGATGCAATTCAAAAGATATGTGGGTGAGACTATACGCCTCAAAGAGAAATATGGGAAAAATATTGGACAAGTGGTCAAGGGGTTGGATCTTACTCCCATTGAAAATCAGTACAAATGGTTGGAAGAGGAGAGCAAAAAAGTTGTAGAAAAATTGAAAATTTCTCTGAGAAAAAACAAGATAGGTGCCGAAGTATTTCTAGGAGGAAGCTTTGCAAAGAGGACAATGGTGAAAAAACAGGTACATGATATAGACGTCTATGTCCGATTTGACCAAAGATATGAAGAACTGTCCTCGATACTGGAAAGAGTGGTGCACAATGCGTTTGGAAAAAACAGAGATATTAAGATAGATAAAATACATGGAAGCAGGGACTATTTCAGGCTGAATTTTTCATCTTACTTATCATTTGAAATAATTCCTGTGATATCCATAAAACATCCGCGAGAGGCGAGAAATGTCACTGACCTCAGCTACTTCCATGTAAAGTATTTTAAAAAATATATTGCGAGACATCCTGAATTCAACAATGAAGTAGCGCTAGCAAAGACTTTTTGCAGAGCACAAGGAGTATATGGGGCAGAGAGTTATATACAAGGATTCTCCGGATATGCTTTAGAGTGCCTAATCCTTTATTATGGCTCTTTCTTAAAAATGATCAGGGCGCTTTCAAAGGCAGAAAAGAGAATTGTTATTGACCCTGAAAAGCAGTATGGGAAGAAAGACAATCTCCTAATATTGATGAATGAAAGCAAGCTGCAAAGCCCCATAATCCTTATAGACCCTACTTGGAAAGAGCGAAATGCCCTTGCTGCATTGAGCAGGGAAAGTTTTGAAGTATTCAAGAAGGCTGCTGGAGAGTTTATCAGAAGGCCTTCTAAGGAATATTTTATATTCCATGCCATAGACAAGAAAGAGCTAGAAAAACTGGCTCTGGAAAATAAGGCAGAATTATTGCACTTAAATATATCTACTGACAAACAAGCGGGAGATATCGCAGGGACTAAACTCAAGAAATTTTTCGAGTTCTTGTCTCTTGAACTGATAAAAGAATTTGAGATTTTCTCTAAGGCATTCCAATACGATTGCGATGAAAGTGCCGAGATTTATTTTGTACTAAAGGCCAAGAAAGAGATAGTAAAAATAGGTCCGCCCTTGAAGATGGAAAAGCATGCCAATGCATTCAGAAAGGAACATAAAAATGTATTTAAGAAGAATGGTTTCTTGCATGCGCGCGTAAAGACTTCTGGATCTGCAAGAGAATGTATTAATAAGTTCCTCAAGACCTCCTGGAAGAAAATGAAAGAGATGAGTATTACAGGGATTAAGATTTTGGATTAGCTTCTTGTTTTTTTATTAATTCTAAAAATCCTAACTCTTTGGCAATTTTCTCGATGCCTCTTTTCTGCTCATGAAATAACTCTATACAGGGAGAGTCGAGTCTATAAAGTATGACGCCTCCTAAATACAATCGTGCACACAGATCCACTCCATGACCGAGTTGATTTTCATATGCTCTGTCCATATCAGAATTAGGAACGACAGTCATATCATCTTTTATCGGCTCGTTTATTTTTCTTCTACTTTCTGCAACAAAAAAGTGATGATAACAGACTGTTTTTTTAGGTATCATTCTATTTCGTCTGGGGGAGATTGCCATTCCCATTCTTGAGAGAGAAGTCGATTATATTTGTGAGTGAAGATGTGAAGAATTCTGAGTTGAGCCAAACGCCCATCTCCTCATCAGCTTGCTCTGGAGTTACCATGAATAATACTTCTTTCTTATCTGTGATGAAAAACCTTGCGTTTGTATCTGTGGTTTTTACCTTGGCGTTTATTTTGCTTGATACCTTTCTTATATTTTCACTATCTCCAGATAATGCTAGCTTGATCTTTACATTATTTTTAGCAAGCTTGTCTAGGGCAGGTACAAGTATCCTGCTTTTATCCTCAAAATCTGATACGGTTGTGCAGATTAACACTTCGTTCTTTGCGCTCTCAAGAAGTTCTCGTAATCTTCCAAGGACATTTGACCTTCCTTTAAGAGATCCTGTAATGTCTACTGATTTAACCAAAGATATGCTTGACTTGTGTAATTGTTCAAGTTCAGTATATTCTTGAGTGTCCTTTAGAGTAGAAAGGGATTTGACTTTTTCCTGAGCATCATTCATAGTATTTGCCTTCATTTTCTCAAGGACTTCTGTAGGCTTTACTGCAATATACTTGACAGGCTTGCCTATCTTGGTTATTGCAAACCCTGATTTTTCAAGAGATTCCAGTACGTCATATGTCCTGCTTCTAGGCACTCCTGAAAGATCTGCGACTTCCCTGGCTGAAGCTATACCTTTAGTAAGGAGGGCTAGCCAGACCTTAGTCTCGTAAATGTTCAGGTTGAAATATTCTTTGATCCTTTTCACAAGTTCTGGTTTCATTATCATGTAGGGATAGCAACAAATGAGGTATTTAAATGTTTCTGATGTTGTAACTATATAAGGGTAAATTATAGAAAGATTTAAAAAAGAATGGTTAAATAAAAAGATATGACTACTCTTGTAGGAATAGTTGCATGCAAAGGAACACCTGGGGTAGTCCTTGCTTCAGACATCGCAAGTACACGCACGGAATGGGAAGAAAGAGGAGATGTTGCGTATAAGAGACTTACGCGCACCAATGCTCAAAAAATCCATATATCTAGATCTAATGAGTTCGCGGTGTGCATGGCAGGTATTGCAGATTCTGATTACTGTCAGTTCCTTTATGATCTTCTTGAAGGCAAAATTCCTCTAAAAGAATCCTTGGAAAAGGGGCATTTTGAAGAACTTTTCCGCCTTAATTACAATCGGTTCGGAGGTAAGACATGGAATAGTAGTGCCCAGAACAGCCTTCTTATCGCATCACGTTACGAAGGAAAGCCTAAGCTATACACTTGCTGGCCCTTGGGGCGTATAGAAGAAAGATTAGGGACTTCTATTGGAAGTGGAAGTGAGCACGCACTTCGATATTTTGACGAACAAAAATACCTTTCTTTTGAGCAGATAAGTTTATCAGATGCTGCTTCTATGGCTGACTCTGCACTTGAAAGGGCTGCTACGGATATTTATACTGGAGGATTTGACATGGTAGTTGTCGTTCCTCATGATATAAAGCAATATGGCCAAGAAATTCAATCTTCTCTTGCCCAGGCAAAGATTAAAACAATGTCCCGAATTAGGAAAGAAATTGAAGCAATTCAAGTAGTCACTCAACCTATTGATTTTTCTATCTAAGAAGAGAACTTATCGCAAGACCTATCAGGCAGCCAGCTGTTATGAAAGGCATGGCAGGATAGAATTTGCCTTTCTCAGAGATGTAAAATAAGTATGCGAGGGCAATTGTTGTGCCAAGAGTTACCATTAAAGCTGGAATTATTCCCCATGCCTGCAAGACAATCCCTGATAGAATCATCGGGGATATTACATCTCCTCCGCCTAAAAGTGCAATGTTAACTCTGATTTTCTGGTCCTTGGCCTTGCCCTTCTTTATTTTTTCAATCAATGCCCTGTCTTCCTTCCTGATATAAGGTATGAAAAAACCTGAGAAGACCTTGACTTTCTTTATCTGATATTTTGCCATCTTCTGCATGAAACCTGAGTGCCAGACAGCATACATATCATAAAATGAGATTATCACTAGAAGGGCCACGACTCCCCATAAATTAAGTAGAGGGACAAATACAGCGCTTATTCCGGGATATATGAGAAGTTCTGTCAGATTGTGGACGATGATGTTTCTCCTGAAGACTTTCCAATAAGCTAAAATGACTGAAATGATAAATGAATAAAGCAGTGCATATGGGATCGATAAAAGAAAGGCATTCAATGCCACTGTCAGGCCGAGAATAATCACTATGAAGAACCATATCCTCAAAAGTATTTCTGCCCTGAATTTCATCATTAAGAGCATTATTCCTATCGCTAGAATGAATGCTATTATCAGAGATATGAAATTGCCCCAATGATTGTTCTCCTCTGCAGGCTGGAAAGGTTCTGGAAGATTCTTATAAGTTGTTACATTTATGGTGACTGTCTCATTATTTGAAAGAGTTACAGTCTCAGAAGTTATGTCTGGAGAATAGATGTAATTGACTCCGAGTCCAATAAACTGAGCAAGGAGAAACATTCCCAAAAGGATAAGAGTTATCTTTATAGAATGCTTCAAATGAAAACCTCCTGCGGGTTTCTCAACTTCCAGCATCCAACCTGCGGGATTGCAATCTTCCAGCATCCAACCTGCGGGATTGCAATCTTCCAGCACATTATTAGAATCATATTATAGAGAAGGAAAATAGGTTTTTAATAGTTTGTCTATTTCAATCTAATTGTCTCAAGATTTCTTGGGACGACGGTTTCTGTGCGGCTTAGTTTGTAGAGAGATGATGCGAGATCGAGAGATTTAGAAACTTCACCGTGATTTATGATTATCTTCTTAGGTTTCGGATTCATCCTGCTTACATATTGAAGTAGCTCGTTTCTTCCAGAATGGGCTGAGAATCCTTTTATAGTCTCGACTTGCATGTTGATCTCTATTTTCTCATTGTCAAGATAGATATCTTTGGCACCATCTTGAACTTGCCTACCAGGAGAACCAAGTGCTTGATAACATCCAAAGACAATCAGATTGTTTGCGTTGCCTGCAAAGTGTTTGAAATATTCGACAGATGCTCCTCCTGTAAGCATACCTGCTGTAGCAATGACTATGCATGGGCCTCCTTCAATGACTTCTTTTCTCTCTGCAGGACTGCCGATTCTCTTAAGCATGTCTGAGGTAAATGGATTATTGTCCTGGAATATCTGATTTCTGACAGATGCTGAAAGAAAGTCTGGATAAGCCGTGTGGATAGCAGTTATATCCCAGATCATGCCATCTATGTAGACAGGAACTTTTGGCAAGATCCCAGTACGTACAGCTTCCTCAACTCTCAGTACCGTCTCTTGAGCGTGGCCCAGTCCTAATTCAGGCAGAAGAATCTTGCCATTTCTTTCAATAGTCTTTTTCACAATATCTATGAAGTGATTCTCGACTTCTTGCCTTGGAGGAAGAACATCATCTCTAGATCCGTATGTAGATTCTATGGTAAGCGTCTCTACCCTGGGGAAATGGTTGACTGCAGGATCAAGCAATCGCGTCTTGCTATATTTAGTATCGGCACCATAAACCAGATTGTGCAGACCGTTGCCGACATTAATATGCACTTGTGCTGAGCCAAGTACGTGACCAGCATTGTAGAAAGTTATTCTGATATCTGGAGTTATATCTGTGACCTCTCCATATTCTAGTGAGATTGAGTGTCTTACCATCTCTTTAATATCTTCTGCTTTGTATAGTGGAGAAGCTGCTTGTTTATACGCCACCCCAATAAAGTCTAAAGCCAAAAGAGCTGCAATGTCTCTTGTTGGTTCAGTAAGATAGACTGGCCCGCGATATCCCATCTTATAAAGATAAGGTATCACTCCTGCATGGTCTGTATGGGCGTGACTTAAGATTATTGCATTTATGGAATTAAGGTCGCCTATCTCTGGGACATTAAGGTAGGGAAACCTTTCAGGACCGTCGGGAATTGCAGGATTAATGCCGCAATCGAGAAGGACTTTAGAATTTGGAGTCTGGAGAAGAAGGCACGAGCGGCCTACTTGTCTGCCCGAGCCTAGATAAGTTAGTCTTACCCACATATCCATCTTCTCGGAACTCCATTCACTATATATCTTCTTACCTATCTCATTAAGGAATTTCCTCCTATAAGCGTTGTTTGCATATAAGACTGAACGTATCTTCTCGGTAATCTTGCTAGGTATGCTGGAACTTCTTCTAACGTTAGGAGTCCAAAAAGTGGCTTTTCTAACATCGCTCAATATAAAGCCTTGTTTGCCTATCACTAAGCCGGGTCGTTTAGCCTCTATCACCAGACTACTCCTCTGGACATCAAAGATTATCTGTGTTATCTCTGCCTCTTCTGGCACAAGAGCGCGTATGGTCTTTTCAGTCTCTTCTTCTGAGGCCAGGATATTCTGCTCTGCACGTAATTCTATCCTTTTCTTTACCTTATCAACAACGTCCTTTATCTTTCTCTCCCCAGACTTGAAAAATTCCTTGTCTGAAGTATATAGAACTATATTTGCTCCTTCAAATTCGGCATCTGTAATGACTTTAGGTAAGTCTTCTTTAATACTTTTTAAAATATCGGCCATTTCTTATCCCAGATTATTTGTATTCAATCACAATCACTTCAGAAACAACGTGGCGAACGCCTTCTTTTGTGATTGCGAATACGTCAATACCATTGCCCGATGCAGGATCTCTTTCCATGGCTGCCTTTATGCATTCCTTGGCCAACTCCACGGCATCTTTCACGCTCATGTCTTTCTTGTACTGCCTTTCGAGAAGACCCAATATATAGGGCATGCCTGAACCAAAGTTGGCATCATAATCTTCAACCTTATAGACTCCTCCAGCAGGTTCAATAGTGTAAAGTTCGGTAGAACCGTCTTCGTTTACTCCTGCAAGCAATGTACCTACCATGCTAGGTATCATGCTGGGCGTCCTGATATTACGATAAGACATGAGGCCATATAGATTTGCAGCTTCCTTCACAGTAGTCCGAGACTTTGTCTTAAGATCCTTAAGGCGCAATTCTGCAGAAAGAACCCTTTGAGATAAATCTATGTCTGAGGATACTCCTGTGCCTGCCACAGCAATATAATCATTTATTTTGATGACTTTATCAGAACGTTTAGACATGACTATCTGGCCTCCAGCAGTGGTTCTTCGGTCACCAGCAAGTACAACTCCATCCTTGCATACAATTCCGACTATGCTTGTACCTGACTTTACTATATTTTTTTCAATGTCTTGCGAAAGCGGATTCATAAGAATTACAGAACCTCTTGTTTAGAGACTTTTATCAAGTATTTAAGTTTTACGGTCACTCCTTCACAGACAATCCATCTTCCTTCTTTATCTTTATGACATTCTCAACGAAACCTTCTATCTTCTGTTCATGGCTCACTATGATAAGCTGCCTTACCTGAAGCTCTGCCAAGACTTCCCTCATACGTTCCAGTTGAGTCTCTGAAAAACCTTCAGTAGGTTCATCAAGGATTATTATTTCCTTTGTCTTTATATGACTCAACACTGAATTGATTGTCTGATTTAGTGCAAGACGATAAGCTAGCGCCACTGCAGTCCTCTCTCCTCCTGAAAGAAAAGAGTAATCCATCTCATGGTCTCCTTGCAATATTATGGGGGTGAATGTCTCGTCTATCTTGACCTCGAACTGCTCTCCTGCAAGCATATGGAACCACTTGCTAAAAAGCTTTGAGAACTCTCCCCTTATCTTCATTAGCACGCTGCTCTCGGTCAAGTTCATAAGCGTCAGGAAATTCTGCGCGAGCCAGTCTATTGTCTCCAAAGTCGTAGCCAATCTCTTCTTGACAATCTCCTTCTCATCTAAGATAGTCTGTAGCCTTTCAAGTTCCTTGTTCAAAAGTTCTTGTTCCTTTTTTGCCTCTGCCAACTGAATCTCGTTCTTCTTCTCTTCTGAGAACATTCTCTTTAGCTCTTCCTCCTTTACCTTTAGAGTATTTAAAAATCTGGAGAACTGGGAAAGATCTTCCTTCAGTATCTCACAATGCTGCTCGAGAAGTCTTATGTCTCTAGAGTGGCTCTCCTTTAATTTCAGAATATCATGTGATTTTCTCTGAGATAGCTCAAGGAATTGAACATTTGATTTTATTATTTCATATTCAGTCTTTTTGCGCTCTATATCTTGAAGCCCTTTCCTCTCCTGCTCCATCATATGAATAAGCTGTTTATCTTCCTCGCTCAATGAAGAAATCTGCCTTTGCAAGGCAGTTATTGTCTGTTCCGTTGCGTTCAATACATTGTGCTTATGCACTTCTGGTATGTCTTGCAGGCAAGTAGGGCAGACATCTATGATGAAAATCTTGTCCTTTTTTGTTTTGGATTCTCTCTGCTGCTGTTCCATTGCCTGTATCTGGCTCTTTATCTGGATATATCTTTCTTGTAAGTTAGATAGACTCTGCTTTTTTTCTTTAATGGTTTCTAATGTCGCCAAGTAAAGTTTCTCTTCAAATGGCACAGTTTTCGCGATAGTTGCCTGTATCTCCTGGTATTCTTTCTCCAGAGATACAAATGCCTCCTTTTTTGAGCTTATCATGACTTTCGTTTTGTCTATCTCATTCTCCAGTCTCTCTTTCTCCCTAGCTTTCTCTCTCAAAGATTGTAGATCCTTTTCTTTTTCCTTCCTTTCCCTAATCGACTCAGATAATTTAGCTCCTCTTTCTATTATAAGACCAGATATATTCTTTAGGCTATCCTGTATCTCAGTCAGTCTTTTTACGTCCTGCTCAAAATTCTTTATCAATGCTTGAAACTCCTTAGAATCTTCCTTGAGATAGGTAATAACTTTTTGAGTGTTTTCCCTTATGAGCTTGTATTTATCAATCCCAAAAATGTGGCGGATTATGGTAAGCCTTGCTTCTGGATCCTCTATGATTATATGTTTCATCTGCTCCTGAGGAGTATAGATAGTATAACGATAAAGAAGATTATTTTTCTTGATGAATTCTAAAGGATATCCTAAAAGTTTAAGGACATGTGCCTTAAGCTCAGTCACAGAACATTCGTGTTTTTTGCCTTCTAATGTAATTGCGGCATACTCGTTGGTTATAGTCTTAGTGCCCCTTCGTAACTTGCGTTCAATCAATATCTCCCTGCCATCTATCTCTAATTCAAGATCTACTGCCCCTGCTTGAGCTTTGTTCCTAAGAAGACCTGCGCTATTTTGCCCTGGCTGAAGACCAAAAAGCGCGTACTCTATAGCTAACAAAAGAGAGGTCTTGCCTGCACCGGCATCGCCTGCCAATAGAAATGAACCTAAAGGAAATTCCACCTCTTGGTCCTCGTAACTTCTTATATTTTGAAGCCTTATCTTTTTAATTATCATAGTGAAAGTATCTTCTTAATGTCTGAGAGTATTCTTTCCTCGAATACTGAAGAACGCTCTTCATCGAGTTTCTCGACCTGAAGAACCTTCATGAGAGAAGGCACAAAGGCATTAAACCTGCTAGGATGATTTTCCTCAAATTTATTTATTATGTTCTCTTCGAGATTATTTGTCTCTGTTATGTCTATCTTCAATTCATTCTCTGATAGATATAACTTGCTGGTGCT
>VGKP01000013.1 GCA_016866975.1 Candidatus Pacearchaeota archaeon | reverse complement strand
ATAAGTTTAGATAAAACAAAGTACGGATGGACGTGCTCCTTACATGTCCCTCCAGGAACTCCTGATAGTGATTATTCGGTTACTGCCTATGCTATCTGTGCCAACGTGAATTAGAAGCGTTATATCTGAGGACAAGAGGAAAGATTGCAAATACGCAGAAAATTGATGAAACTCTTGACCAAATATTCTCATATAAATATGAGACTCTTGAAGATACTTTGTCCTATATCAAGGAACTCTGGAAGATGACTGACAATTATCTTGGTGCGACTATTGCCAGATTTGGTGAGATGGGTGCTGAAAGCACTCGCAATTCTATCGGCTCTTTACGTTTGATAACTACTGTCGGAGTAATCGCAGGCATACTGAGTTATCTTGAAAGTGATAGCCTGCCTACGCTACACCCATCGGAGGAGCATTCTTCGCACTGTTGCTGGCAGTGACTTGGGTAGTAAACGAGTTGGTGTCTCTTTATTACTCGAGAAAGAACTATGCCTTGAAGAAAGATGAAAGTCTGAAATTATTGCCTTAGAATTTGTATACAAAGCATTAAAAAAGATGTTTGGGCTCTTTTTGTTGGGTCCATAGTTTAGTGGATAGAACGCAGCGCTTCGGAGTATAAGGAACCCGACTGTTCCTTTTTGTTCAACCTCCCTTTTGGAAAGGAGCGAAGGAACGCTGTAACGGGGGTTCGATTCCTCCTGGACCCGTATTTCTTTTTCTACTGAACATGGGTACTTTTTTTAGGAAGGGTTTTTAAAGGATTGTCCAATCAAATTTCTATGAGAATGATTGTTCAAGAGTTTCTGAAAGAATCTCAACAAAGAGCAACGTATATCAATTCTTCTCGTGGAAGGCTACTTCGCAATGCTGCATTTGTTTTAGGAAGTGCTGTTGGCGCTTATGTCGGGATGGAATTAAATAAAGCTGTAACTTACTTTCCACAAAACGCTTTTTCGTATACTGTTCTTCAGCATCCTAATTTGACTCTTATGGCTAGTACTGCTCTTGGAGGGGTTATAGCAAGAGGATTTGCTGGAGGGTTACAAGAACTTGTTGCCCGCCCTCAAGCTGTCCTGAAGACCATGCGTGATGAAATGTATGGTCGAAGGAATGGCCATTAACTCTAATATTCTTTGGAGTGAGTCTCAACGGTAGATTTTAATAGCTTATCATCATTAATTGAATATGAAGACTGAGAAGGCTGCCAAGGAAGTTGTGAAAGAAATAAAGGGAAAAATTGAAGATACTAAGGGTTTGACTGTAAAAAAGAATGAAGACTTTTCTGAATGGTATACTCAGGTCGTGCAGAAGGCAGAACTTGCCGATTTACGATACAATGTAAAGGGTTTTCTGGTATTTCAGCCTTGGTCAGTCATGGTTATGGAGAAAATGTACTCTTATCTTGAGAAAACCTTGCAACAAAAGCGGCATAAACCCTATTTTTTCCCTACTCTTATTCCTGAAAGTAACTTAAAACGGGAAAGTACTCACATTATTGGTTTTACACCTGAAGTGTTCTGGGTTACTGAAGGAGGAGATAAGAAATTTGAGGAACGTCTCGCTTTAAGACCCACTTCAGAGACTGCTTTCTATCAGATGTTTTCTTTATGGATTCGAAGTTACAAAGATCTGCCTTTTAAAACGTACCAGAGGGCAAATGTTTTTAGGTATGAGACTAAAGCAACACGACCATTCTTACGAAGTAGGGAATTTCATTGGATTGAAACTCACTGCGTACATGCAACAGAGAAAGATGCTGAAAAACAGGTACTAGAAGATATGCAGACTACAAAAGAAGTCCTTCATGATGTATTCGGATTGCCTTTTATCTTTTTTGAGCGTCCAGCATGGGATAAGTTTCCTGGGGCAGATCGAACATTTGCAGCAGATGTTTTGAATCCTGATGGGAGAGTTGTACAGCAGCCTTCAACACATTTACTTTCCCAGGCTTTCTCAAAAGGGTTTGGAGTTAAATATACTGGTGCAGATGGAAAAGAAAATTATGGATGGATTACTTGTTATGGTCCTGCAGTTTCACGAATTTTTGCAAGTGTAGTTATTGTTCATGGCGATGACAAAGGCCTTAGATTGCCTTGGAACCTTGCACCTATTCAAGTAGTAATAGTGCCGATTGTTGATGATCCTAAAGTTATGGAGAAAGCTGACAACTTATATCATAAGTTATCTTCATTTTCTAATGTAGAAATTGATATGACTAATAAAAGTGCAGGTGAAAAATTCAATCATTGGGAGATGAAGGGAGTTCCGGTACGTATTGATCTTGGCTTGAAAGACATTAAAGAAAAAAGCGTCACTATATTCCGAAGAGACACAGGTGAAAAGAAAGTAATTCGAGAGGAAAATGTTCTGGGCTATATCAAAAAACTCGCTGAAGAGTCTGGTAAAATCCTAATGCGGCAAGCAGACAAGGTATTTGATGATCTGATTATTAATGCGACTGATCTGAAGAAAGCGAAGCAGGTCATTGAATCTGGAGGTATTGTGCGATGCGGATTCTGTTCGATAGAAAAAGACGGTGCTTCATGCTCTGATAAAGTTGAAGAAAGCACAGGTGCCAAAGTTAGGGGAAGAAAGTTTGATGAGATTGGAAAAACAAAGACTTCCGGAGTTTGTATTGTGTGTGGAAAACCCGCAAAGGAAACGGTATATATTGCACGAGAGTATTAAGCCTGCACATAAATTCTTTTCATAGGCTTATTTCCGCTATAAATCCAGTTTTTTACTATACCTACTGGTGAATTCATTTATTAATCTAATTAATTATCTCTGCGAAACAAACACTTAAAAACATCTTCTTCTCTTGAGAAGTATGGCTGAACTTGGTTTCAATGCAGGAGATGAAGTTAGATTTAGATTGGCTCAAGAGGAAGTCGATGGAATTGTACTTGAAAACCCTGACAGTAGCGTAGTCTTAATAAAATTAAAATCTGGTTATAATGTAGGAATTCCTCGGGATAATATATTGGCTTCAAGAGTATTGAAGAAATATGAGAGAGTCGTTAAGGAAGAGAAAAAAAGTGAGGTAAAAAGAAAAAAAGGATTGCCTGTGCTGGGACTTGTTGTGACTGGTGGGACAATAGCGGCCAAGCTTGATGCAAAGAGAGGCGGGACATCTTGGCTTACAGATCCTGGAGAACTTATGAGATTCTACCCTGAACTTTTTGAGATGGTCGATGTTAAGACTATAGATGTTCCATTCATGACATCGTCTGAAGCCATGACTAGTGAGCATTGGATAAAGATAGCTGAAAGCGTGAAGAAGATGGTAGATGACCCTGAGATAAAGGGAGTCATTGTGACACACGGGACGGACTTCCTTCATTATACTGCAGCAGCACTTTCATTTTTCCTTCAAGATCTTACAAAGCCAGTAGTTTTGACATATTCTCAGAGAAGTATAGACAGAGCTAGCAGTGATGCCAATCTGAATCTAGTGTGCGCTGCGAGGGCAGCTTTATCAGATGTCGCCGAAGTGATGTTGGTCGGTCATGCAAACTTAAATGATGAATACTGCCATGCCATGAGAGGATCAAAAGTAAGAAAGATGCATAGCTCAAGAAGAGATGCTTTTCAGCCGATTAATTGCGAGCCCATCGCGAAAGTCTGGCCTGATAAGATAGAGTTTATCTCTGAGTATAGGAAAAGTCCTGGAGGGAAAACTGTTCTGGATACTTCTTTTACTGATAAAGTGGCATTAGTGAAATTTTATCCTGGGCAGGACCCTTCTATCCTTGATTTATATGCACTTAAATTTAAAGGTGTTGTTATAGAAGTTGGAGGATTGGGGCACCTGCCTCCTAGTGAGGCTAAACATAATTGGGTGCCTGCTCTGAAAAAACATATCAGACAAGGCCTTGTGATATGTGCTGCAGCACAAACTATCTATGGAAGACTTGATCCCTTTGTCTATTCAAATGGGAGAGAAATCGTTGATGCAGGAGTGATTTTCCTGGATGATATGCTTCCTGAGACTGCGATGGTTAAGTTGGGCTGGGTTCTCGGACACTTCGGTTGGAAAGGAAAGGTGAAGGAGAAGATGAAGGAGAATGTTTCTGGGGAATTGAATGAGCGAATCGCGGTATAAATTAATGTTATAACTATAAAGGAATTACAATTAAAAAGATTTAAATAGAGAATTTTTCTTATTTGCTTCATGGAAGACGGACATAAACCTCCCCGCAGGGTAAAATGTGAAGGAAGATTCTCAGAGTTACGAGGACATTTGTATGAGACGGTTCTGCCCTTAGTTTTAGAAGATCGTAAGGTTGTAACTCGGTCAGACCTAAAAAATGCATGGGGGTTCGTCCAAGAAGACATATATCAGTTCGATATAAGAGACCCTTACTATCATAATACCGCAGATAGCTTGCGCAGGACTCCTTCTCTAGATTATTTGTCTCTTGTACCTTTGATAGAATCTCCAGCAAACCACCTTGAAGAAGGGCTTTATCGTGAGTATACTTTATCTATGGGCAATGATATTAAAATCTCAGATTATTTACAATGCATGCAGAAAAATCCATCTGACTTTTTTGGAATATGCCTTAAGAGAACTCTAAAGAATATTGTTCTGCCTTCCGGGATTAATTTAACAGGATATGTTGTTTCAGGAAATTGCGGTTTGGGTACTACTAGTTTAGGCGGGGCAAAAGGAGGAGGTATACGTTCTGATTCTCCTTTCCTTTTAGAGATGTATACTCATCAGAACCATCAAGAGTCTAATCTTGTGGCAGTTGCAGGTTTTTGGGCTCAAGATAATGCATTGCTTGTATCTCAGATGCAGCCTTGTAGAAATGCTCATTTCCCTCCAAACGTATTGCTAGGAGTAGCTCTTCTCCATATTGCAGAAGTAGCTGCTGAGAGAATGGGTTTTGAAAGGATAATCTCCTATTCGGCACGTAACCACCCTATCTTCAAAGAACATCCTGATAGCCGATCCCAGTTAGAAGCAGAATTTGTTTGCTTGTGGGATAACTCTGCTTCCAAGCTTAATTTTGAAGGTTCTAGACATTCCAATCATTCAAAGATTTTAACAAAAACTAGGTGAAGATAATCTTTAATAACTCCTTTTATTCTGTGTTGTTATGGATTATACAAAGAGAGTCTCTCAACATACTGCAACTGCCTATTCTAAAATAGGGCTAAAAGCTGGATTGGAAATACATCAACAGTTGGATACGGGGAAGCTATTCTGTGCATGTCCTGGATATCTTAGGAGTGAGGAACCCCATTTCTCTGTGATTAGAAGATTGCATGCGGTGGCTGGAGAGACTGGAGAAGTAGATGCTGCTGTTGCGCATGAGGCAGTTTTAGGAAGGACATTTTTATATCAAGGCTATAATGATACGACTTGTTTGGTAGAGTTGGATGAGGAGCCCCCGCATTTTGTTAATGAAGCGGCACTTGATGAAGCATTGAAGATAGCACTTCTGCTCAATTGCGAAGTATATCCTGTGACTCAGGTGATGCGCAAGACTGTGATTGATGGAAGTAACACTTCTGGATTCCAGAGAACAGTATTATTGGCTCACGATGGATTTATTGAAACTTCTTTTGGCAAAGTAAAGGTAGATACTGTGTGTCTAGAAGAAGATGCGGCGCGCATTGTAAGTCGAGATGAGAAGGCGGCTGTTTATCGTCTTGATAGACTAGGAATACCTTTAGTTGAGATTGCCACTGCTGCTGTATTAGATACTCCTGACAAGATAAAAGAGACTGCACTTAAGCTTGGAGAAATATTAAGGGCTTGCAAAGTAAAGAGAGGGATTGGCACTATCAGGCAAGATGTGAATATCTCTATAAAAGGGCATGATCGCGTGGAAGTCAAGGGATTCCAGGATCCTGCTATGATGATAGAGACTGTTCGCAAAGAAGTGCTTCGTCAAGAGACGGAACTTAAGCAAGGAAAAAAAGAAGGCGCTGTGAGAAATGCATTGCCTTCAGGAGATACGGAGTTTTTGCGCCCCATGCCTGGAAAGGCGCGCATGTATCCTGAGACAGATTTGCCTTTGTTAACAATTGGAAGAGAAAGATTGAATATGCTTAAGAAGATACTTCCAAAATTGAGGACTGAAATCAGAGATGAGTTGAAGAAGAAAGGACTAAGCGAGGAGATGATAAGGCTTGTATTGGATGGACATCTTGATGAGTTTGAGACTCTTATCAAGATATATAGCAAAGATGCCGATCTTGTTGCCAAGATGGTAGTTTTATGGAGACAAGAATTTGCGAGCAAGTTGAAGAAGAGCTTTGAAGAAATTGAAGGTGTTTTGAATGAGAGAGTGTTGGAGCAAGTTCTTGAGGCGCTAGTTAAGGGAGAGATTGGCGAGGGAGATATTAAAGGGGTTTTGTGGAAAGTTACTAATGGGGCCAAGATTGAAGATGCTTTGAAGATAGAGAAAATAGATGATCACGTTATAGAAGAGAAGATAATCGCGATTGTTCGAGATAAACCTGGATTGAGGGCAGGAGCATATATGGGGATGGTTATTGCCAAGATGCCTGGAGTGGATAAGAGAAAAGCGATGGAAATATTGAATCGACTGGTTAAATAGATCCTTTAGTGATCCAAGGCTATGTCTTCGTCAAATTCTTTAAGCGCATAGCAGAGAAAACGTGCACTCGTTAATTTGGAATTTATTTGTGCCGGACCTGCATGACAGGCATCATTTATTTTCTGATATGTACCGATACTTGTTATAACAACGTCTTCTCCTGTGGAAAAGCAAGCGTAATCATCTTTTGTGAAAGTAGGTAAATTACATGGTTGATAGGGATCATTACCTATTGGAAATACGTCTAGGGGCTTATGAGGAAAGAGTATTCTTGCCAGACCTTTTATTGGGAAGTACATATTTACTCTGCTTAGAGGATTTGTTGCCATAGATTCAAGCTTTAATTACACTTTATAAATCTTTCTAAAAATGTCTCTATGTAGGGATAACAAATTTTATAAAGGTACCTTGATTACTTGTCCCATGCGTAAAAAAGCAAATTGGAGGCTTGTGTTAATTGTGCTGGCACTTGTAGTTCTGGCTTTCTTCGCAGGATTATTTGTACAAAAAGTGAGTGGGACTGGATTAGCAATTGATGAGAAAGATGATGAGCCTCTTCATTATACATGGACATTTGCATTATGCACGCTTAGTGGAAAATGTATGGATATTACTGTGGAATGCAATGGAACAAGAGTTATGAACACAGTTTCGGTGACGGAAATAAAGGGGAATGATTTTGGATGGGAAGATCCTAGGGGCGGAAATCCCAGAGTGTGTCCTTGGGAAAATTAATGTAGCATAAGGGTTAAAAATAAGATTTAGGAAACCTCATGGATATTAATCCTTGATGGCCATCAAAGTCCGATAGACTTTGAGATCTTAACAAAGTAAGGTTTTCTGAAAGAAAAGGGTTAAAAAGCGCGTTTATTTGGATTTGGCATGTTAAGAACACATACATGCGGAGAATTAAGCGGAAAAGATGTGGGAAAGAAAGTGCAATTATGTGGATGGGTGCAGACAGTAAGAGCGCATGGAGGTGTTGTTTTTTTGGATATGCGGGACAGATATGGAGTTGTGCAAGTTGTTTTGATTAAGAAAAGCAAGGGATTTGAGCAGGCAAAGAGCATTGCGCTGGAGTCGTGCGTGAAGATTGTTGGGGAAGTGGTGAAGAGGAAGGCAGGAACTGAGAATAAAGAGCTATCTACAGGGAGCATTGAAGTTTTTTGTGAGGCGTTTGAGGTATTGAATCCTTGTCCGCCTCTGCCGTTTATGCTCAATGATGCAGAGGTCAATGAGGATGTGAAGATGAAGTATCGCTATCTTGATTTGCGCAGCGAGCGCATGCAGCGCAATCTCCATTTGCGCGGCAGGATTATGCAGACCATTCGTAGTTTCTTTGCCAAGGAAGGATTTACGGAGTTTGAGACACCCTTACTTGCAAAATCAACGCCGGAAGGAGCGCGCGACTATCTTGTACCGAGCCGTGTTCATGCAGGCAAATTCTATGCTCTCCCGCAATCGCCGCAATTATTTAAGCAACTCTTGATGGTATCGGGAATGGATAGATATTTTCAAATCGCGCGCTGCTTACGCGATGAGGATTTGCGTGCAGATAGACAGCCGGAGTTTACGCAACTCGATGTTGAGATGTCGTTTGTTAATGAAGAAGATATTTATTCGAGTGTTGAGCAGCTCATGAAGGCGTTGTTTAAGGAGGTTCTTCATCAGGATCTGAAGACGCCGTTTCGGAGGATTCCGTATGCAGAGGCGATGAAGAAGTACAACTCTGACAAGCCCGATTTGCGCAAGGAGACCGGAGAGAAGTATGCCTTTTCCTGGATTGTGGACTTTCCGCTTTTTGAGTACTCTGAGGAAGAGAAGAAATATGTTGCTGCGCACCATCCGTTCTGCATGCCCTCTGATTTGACTTTGCTTGAGAAAGAGCCCTTGAAAGTGAAGGCGAAGACGTATGACCTGGTCTTGAATGGAACAGAATTGCTGAGTGGCAGCATTCGCATCCATAATCCAGAAATTCAAAAGAGAGTGTTTAAAGTTCTGGGCATTGACGAGAAAGAAGCAGAGGAAAAGTTTGGTTTCTTGCTGCATGCTTTGTCGTATGGAGCGCCGCCACACGGAGGGTATGCTATTGGCCTCGACAGGTTTATTCAGATTATTATCGGCGCAGACACTATCCGCGATGTGATTGCTTTCCCGAAGAATAAAGCTGCACAAGACGTCATGCTTGATACTCCGTCTTCAGTAAGCGAGAAGCAGCTCAAGGAAGTATTCATTAAATTGGATGTTCCTAAAAAGGAAGAGAAAAAGAAGAAGTGATTATGTTGAGAATCGACCAAAAACACACCTCATCAAGATTCTAAGATTCCTGACTGCCATTTAAGATTAACTTCTTCTATAATGAATCTGAAGTGGCGCATCGTTTTAGTGATAGTCTAAGAGAAGGATGGTTAAATGAAAATGCCTTTGAATTATTACTTCTTAATTTACCTATTTCCTCTAGTTGCTTTCCAATCTAAATTGGGAATTTATGTACTTGTTCAGCATCATGCATGAAACAAATCTCTTCTAAAAGAAATTGTGGTACTCAAAACTTAATATTTGGTAGCAAGGGATTGCTCTCGGGTTTTTTCATATAATATGGACACTCTGGGCAGTTTTGTTTTCTCCACGTTCTCCATTTAGAGCGATGATGAATTATCCAATCGATTAGGGCATGTTCAAAACCTATGTCATAACCTGCTTTCTCAGATTCTATCCACTTATGCCTTAGAACCTCTTCGCGTTCTGCTTGGAATTCTCGGTAGAGTGAAGACCTCTTTAGAAGATCAGAATCTTTCACCAATCTAATATCCATTAAAAATTTAACCTTGGTCTGTATTTATATTTTACTAGATATTTTTTTTAATAAGATTTTCTTGCATTGGTAATGAGACTACTTGTTTTAGGGGATTTTCAAGGAGTATCCTTACAAGATTAAAAAAATCATTACTAAAGAGAGGATCGATGCAGTATTTTTTTAAAAGAAAGTAAACTTCACTACATTAGCTTTATAAATTCAAGCTTTCTTTCACAAATATGAATGCAATTTCTGAGAAAGAAAAGGAAAAGATTAAAGTAGAAGTACAAGAAATATTGAAAAAGTTCAGCTCTGCGTTGTCCAAGATTAAGATTTCCAAAAAGAAAAATGAAGAAAGAGTTGGAGGATTCAGAGAAGAGGGGAAGGGAGCATCTGGAGATGAGGCGTTCAGAGATATGTTACTTGCTAACGCGCCAAATAAAGATGAGGATTGCATTATCGCGGAGAAGAAGAAATGGTAGCTAAAAAAACAAAAAAGAAAGAAGCAGGGAAAGTAAATGCGGATAAAAGTGATGATGAAGGGATGTCTTTGGATGATGCATTTGGTGATGATGAAGATGTAGAATATGCTCCTGCATCCAAGCCTGCGAAAGTGAAAAAGAAGACAGTAGATGAAGATGATATGGATGACATGGATGACATGGTTGAAGATGCAGTTAATGTTATAGAGAAGATGAACCATAATGGGCCGTCAGAACCTCCCAAGGTAAGTGCATCTAGACCAGTATCAAAGATCAAGAAAGGAGACAAGATAAAGATAGATGGTGTGGAATTAGAGGTAGATGCTCATTATGTCTTAATGGATCATGGGAGCACTAAAGAGATGACTATAGAAGTATTTGACAAAAATGATAAGGAATATCAGATAAGATATTTTGACGATCAAGTTGAAAGCACCATGGAAGTCTATGAATTGCAGGAGATTATGTATATTAAGAAGCCTGTGAAGAATATAAGCTGGTAAGCCTTTGTATAAACCTTAGACACGACTTTGTTTTTGTACAAAAGAAAGGTTCATAAACTTCTTATTTTCTTATAATAATATGGAAGAGGCAGATCCTGACAAAGCACGCGCCGGTTTGAATGAGCTGGAATTGAACTGTTACTCATTAGGAAACATGGAATGTGGTTTTGTGGCAAGAGGTAAAAATATTGATGAGACTGCCGAGAAAATGATTGAACATTTCAAGAAAGCACATTCTGATAAATATGGAAAGATGGATGCTTCTCAAAAGCAAGCATTAGAACAGAGAGCAAAGGAACTAGTACATTGATTGTAAAGGAAGATTAATAAAGTGCTAATTCTCAAAATCGGTATGAGTGTAGAAGATAAAGTAAAGAAGTTTCTGGAAAAGATAAAAAAAGAGGATGGCAAGATTAATGCGTTCTTACATCTTAACGATAAAGTTGTTGAGGAGGCAAGAGCTGTGGATGAAAAATTTAAAAAGACAGGCAAGAAAGGAAAGCTTTATGGTTTCGTAGTGGCTGTAAAGAGTAATATAAATGTAAAAGGGATTATATGTAATTGCGCTTCGCGTGTCTTAGAGAACTATGTCGCACCTTATGATGCTACTGTCATTTCTAAGATCAAGGGAGAAGATGGAGTTATAATAGGGATGACAAATATGGATGAATTTGCGGCAGGAGTAAGTGGGGAAAATAGCGCATTTGGACCAACACAGAACCCTGCTGCATTGGGAAAAATACCTGGAGGAAGCAGCAGCGGTAGTGCTGCGGCAGTAGCAGCAGGTTTTTGCGATGTTGCACTAGGAAGCGATACTGGAGGGAGCATAAGGGCCCCCGCCTCGCATTGCGGGATAGTTGGGATGAAGCCAAGTTATGGCGCAGTCTCCAGATATGGACTTGTAGACCTGTCGATGAGCCTTGATCAGATAGGGCCACTAGCAAAAAATGTTGAGGATGCTAAATTGTTGTTTGAAGTTATATCAGGTAGAGATGAGAGAGATACTATGAGTGAAGACATAAAGGAAGATGAAGGGAATACAATAAATATAGGAGTTTTAAAGATAAAAGGAATAGATTCAAGGATTCATAAAATTGTGGAACATAAACTAAGAGAGGTCGCAAAGATTAATAAATGGCTTATAAAAGAAATAGAACTTGAAAACATAGGGCTTGCTGTACAGACATATTATCCTCTCGTATATTCAGAGTTTTATTCTGGGACAAGGAGGTTTGATGGAAGGAGGTACGGATATCGGTTTGAAGATAAGTGCGGCAAGGAAGTGTTAAGGAGAGTACTTGGAGGGAGCGAGATCACTAAAGCAGAACACGCGGGAGCATATTATAGACGATCATTGGAAATTAAACAAATGATATCAGAAGAATTTTCAAAAGCTTTCGGCAAAGTAGACTGTATAATAATACCTGTGTGCCCAATATTGCCATGGAAGGTTGGGGAGGGGGACAAGATGAGCATTGAAGAAGTATATGCTGCTGATGCACTTACTTGCCCTGCGAATCTGGCCGGTATATGCTCTGTTGCTGTACCATCGGGAATTGTGGAAAATATACCTGTCGGCTTACAGGTAATGTGTGCCAAAGGAAATGATTTAAAGGCGTTGAAGATAGCAGGGAAATTTTCTTAATACCTCTTAATGTTGGTCAAAATAGTGCAATAAAAAACTATCAGTCTCATGCCTGCCAGTATGTATCGAATGAAATATCTGTAATATGGCCGTCAACTGCCCATTTTTCCTCATATTTAAATCTTTCATGTCAATCACCAGTAAGCTTATAAATTAAGTAAAGATTGATTGTTGATGAAGATAAAAGATGTCATCATTGAATTTTTAGGCCACGATGGCTTTTTGATAAGTAATAGTAATGGAAAAAGGATAGCGATAGATCCATATAATGTATCAGATGCTGCTGGAAAAGCAGACTACATACTTGTCACACACAGTCACTCTGACCACTGCAGCATAAAAGATATTGCTAAGATGTCAAAAAAAGGGACTACGATAATAACGTCCCCTGATGCACAAAGCAAGATAACGAGAATCGATGATGTCCAAATGCAGATAATGGAGATTGGTGATGAACTTGAGATGGATGGAGTCAAAATAGAAGCCGTACCTGCATATAATGTCGGGAATGATTTTCATCCAAAATCTGAGAGGTGGCTTGGCTTTGTGATCAAATTTAATGGGGTAATCATCTACCATGCAGGAGACACAGACAAGATACCTGACATGGAGAGGCTTACAGGATATGGGAAACATGGAAATGAGTTTGTGGCATTGTTGCCTGTTTCTGGGACTTATGTAATGACTGCAGAAGACGCTGCAGACGTGGCCAAGATGTTAGGTGCTGATCTGGCAATCCCCATGCATTATGGGTCTGGAGTAGTAGGCACGATTGATGATGCTAAAAGATTTGAATCTCTCTGCTTGCAAAATGGCATTAATTCTGTCATTTTAGAAAGAGTATAAGTATCAATCACCTGAGCATGGAAAAACCCAATTGGATTACTGGGAATGAGAAAAGGTTTGCTGAATATGTTGGTTCTTTAGATGATAAAGATGTGATTGCAGTAGTTAGTCACAAGTCTGACCTGGATGGCATAGTTTCTGCAAAAATAGTCAGTGAAGCCATTGATCCAAATATAGTTAGGCTCGTAGGATATGAGGAATTGAATGATGAACTTATAGAAGAACTAAGGAAAGAAGGTGTGACCAAGGTCGTCATGACTGACCTGAATTTTAAAACCAAAGACAAATTCATTAAATTGGAATCTTTTGCAAAAATATTGATAATAGATCATCATCAGATAATAGAAGATTTCAATTCTGAAAAGACAGTATATATGAACGCTCAAGGAATGTGCGCAGCCTATCTCTGTTATTTTTTATTTTCACAAATACAAGAACTGAAATCTTGGGATTGGGCGGTTGCTTGCGCATCCTTATCTGATTGGGCATGGAAGTCAAATGGAGGTTTCTTGTCAGAAGTATATAAAAAATATGGAGGAGAGTTCGTTCCTGGAGATGAAGAGGTAAAAGATAGCAAGATATGGGATTTTCAATACAAACTTTATCTTGCTTTAGTATATTATAAAGATACAATATATGATTTTTACGATAGATTTCCCAGGCAGTTCGGCGAACTTGGCATCTTGGGAGGACATATAGCTGAAGTGCAAGAAGAGGTCGATAAAGCATTAGAGTCTTTTGATTCTGAGAAGAAGGAGATAAATGGAAGATATGTATGGGAATTCAAAGGGATATTTCCAATAAGAGAGGTTGTAATTAACGATAGAAGCCATAAAATTCCAGATAAGACAATCGTCATTTACAGAAAGTCTAATAACCTTGTAAAATGCTCGTTTAGAAGGCAAGATAGAGGAGAAGATGTGTCTATACTCGCAAGAAAAATAGTCGAAGGGTTTGAGAATTCAGATGGAGGCGGGCATAAAGCCGCATCTGGGTGCTTATTTCCTTTAAAGTATATTGCAGAATTCATGGATAGACTGAAGAGAATATAAGTTCAATCTATTTGCGGACCTGCTTGAGATTGTACTTATCGAATAAGACATTAGTTTTTTCGTTAAGATTGGCACTGTAGCATGCAATTCCTACTACCCTCCCACCTAATTTTTCTATAATCTTTACTGCTGCAAGCACTTGTGTTCCTGTGTGGATCCATTCATCTACCAATAGAACCTGATCTCCTTTCTTAATAGAATCTTTTCTTATCTCTAACTTCCTGCTTGGATTATTATCTTTGTCCGTTTTTACACCTCTTGCATCAATCCTTAGTAACGCACTAGACGGGTAAGGCAATTTTCCTTTTTTTCTTATAAGTATCAAAGGCCTTCTCATTTTTAAGGCCATTCCACTCGCCAGGATAAATCCCAAGGCATCTAATCCTACTATCTTATCTATTTTCACTTTTCCGAATGGTTTCGTCATCTCATCTACAACTCCTTTGAAGGCTGATGGGTGCTCAAAGAGAGTCGTGATATCTGCTCTCTTCTTAGTTTTGAAATTTACAAACTTATCGAATGCAGAAGACTTTTTTATCATGTATATATATGTGGTTTTTTCCTTATAAAATTATCATTTTCACTCTTTTTATCTTCTCATTCTTATATAATCTGGTATCGTCAAGTATAAATAGTGAAGTGGCCTTTGAAAAAACATAAATATTAACTGAAAGGAGGTAAAAAACATGGTACTTGATTTTGCAAAAGAGGCGATCAAAAATGCGGAGACGCATAGCATCAATTTTGATGAATTGAGAGCTGGAAAAGCCAATATCAAAGTATTTGGTATTGGAGGAGCTGGAAGCAATATGGCGACATGGCTATTCAACAAAGGAATAAATGGAGCTTCTATTTATGCTATCAACACTGATGCATTACATTTGAGCATAACAAAGGCAGATGAGAAAATACTTATCGGAAAAGAGCTTACACGTGGTCTTGGATGCGGGGGATATCCTGCCAAGGGACGAGAAGCTGCAAAGGAATCTTTGTCTGAGCTTAAGAAGTCTGCATCTGGAGCTGATATGGTCTTCGTCCTCACAGGAATGGGGGGAGGAAGCGGAACAGGAGCATCACCCGTTGTTGCACAGCTTGCTAAAGAATCTGGAGCTGTAGTAATAGGAGTAGTCACAATGCCGTTTGAGTGTGAAAAAGCAAGACATGACAAAGCAGAGTTTGGATTGCAGGAACTTACAGAAGTTGTTGACACTGTTATCGTGATTGATAACAATAGACTGGTAGATATCGCTGGAAACTTGCCTATGGAGCAGGCATTCGCAGTAGCTAACGAGCTAGTCAGTACAATGATCAAAGGCATAGTGGAAACTATTACCTTGCCATCATTGATTAACTTAGACTATGCAGACGTTTCAGCTATTATGAAGAATGGCGACGTAGCAGTAATCGGCGTTGGAGAATCTGACACAACAGCAAGAGTAGATGAAGCAGTCAGGCAAGCTTTGACACATCCTTTGCTCGATGTAGACTATAAAGGAGCAACAGGAGCTTTGATCCACATCACTTGCGGCCCTGACTTCAAGCTTGAGGAATTCGCAGGAGTTGGTGAGCTTGTAACAGAGAACATCAGCCAGGATGCCCAAGTAATTATTGGAGCTCGCGTCAATAAGGAATTCGCTAATCGCGTCAGAGTTATTACTATCATGACGGGTGTCAGATCACCTTATGTCCTTGGTAAGAAAGCCTTCCGTGAAGAAGCCTCAATGAAGTCAGAGATGTCTGATTTAGGCATCGAAGTCTTCAGATAAAGACAAAGTTCTTATTAACTTCCCTTTTTTTTATTTTTCTCTTGAGGGGCCTCGAAAGAGGCTCCTTGATTTATATGTAACAATTTGAAAATTTTGGTTTTATTAACGCTCGTAGAAATCCTCTACCTTAGGTAGAGGTTAAAACTCGAAGAGTTTTGTTAAGGTATTAATTAAAAAATAAAAAGGTTTAATTATCTTCTTTTTCATTTTTACTTATGGTTACAACAACTGGAGTTCATCATATTACTTTGATTGTGCGGAATATTTCTAAATCACGTGATTTCTACAGAGATGTATGTGGGATGGAAGTAATGCATGATGAGGAAGATGTTTGTGGTTTGACCGATGGAATGTTTTCACTATGGCTCGCGAATTCTCAATTGGTAATTGGAAAAGACGAGACTTTTGATCCTGAGAAACTAGGACTAAATCACTGGGCTTTTAAGATTGATACCAGAGAAGACTTGGATGAAATAGAGGGAACCTTACGTAAAATGGGAATAGAAATGGAAGATAATGGAATAACTGATGATGGATACGGTGGAACTGCCATATTCACTAAGGATCCCGATGGGATGAAAGTTGAGTTTCATCTGCAGGAATAATATCATCCCATCAGTAATTTTTTTCAAAAACTCTGATGCGTCAAGAATTGGTTTAACGCAATTCTTGATCGTGCTCAAGAACAAAGTTCTTGACAGGATGAAAGTTGAGTTTCATCTGCAGGAGTGATCACGACTCTATCAAATCTGGGTCGGGAGCATCTTCGTTGAATAATGAGGGGCGCTTTGTGGAACCCCAGGATTCCCAATTGAGAGTGTTTTCCAAAGGTCTTTTCCTTCTTTTGTTGCTTTTTGTCTTTTCATAACCAATAGGGATGATTGCTTCTATTTCAATATGTCCTGGAATCTTGAGATGTTGCTTTATTAGATCGTCTGTGAATGCCCCTACCCAGCATGATGAGAGGCCTAGGTCTGTTAATTTTAGAATGAAGGTATTTATGGCTGCCCCAGATTGTTGCCTTGAATATCTCTTTCCACGCTGGCCGTGAAGGTGTTCAAGATGAGTATCATCTGAACAGACTATGACTAAAATACTTGATTCATTTATCCATAGTTGTCCTGATAGCTCCGAGACCTTGTCAATTGTAGACTGCTCTTCGATTATCAGAAACTTAAGCGGGTTTATGTTATCTGCAAATGGCCCTTGATTTGCAGCATCAATTGCATCTAATACGAGCTTCCAACTTGCTTTCTTATTTTTGAAAGCTCTTACAGAGTGCCTCTTGTCTATAACTGAATCAAAGTCCATAGTACTATTAATGTTTTGGTGTATAAAAATGTGGCGATTGCGACTACCGAGTATTTTTAAAGTCTTCTTACGATTTTATTGAATGGATAGATTCAAAGAATATGGAATCAAGATCTGGAGGTTTCTAAAAGAGGATTCCTGGAAATCTTGGATGGTTTCTTTTGTCTTGATAATAATTGTTATAAAATTTGTATTATTTCCTCTTCTTTCACTTGTTACAGGCACATCACTTCCTATAGTCATAATTGAGTCATGCTCTATGTATCATGAACAAGTGCTAGATGATTGGTGGGGAATCAATGGAGACCTTTATTCATTATATGGTGTTTCTAAGGAAGATTTCAAATCTTATAGATTTGTGAACGGGCTTAACAAAGGAGACATAATTTTTCTTGTTGGTGGGAAGAAATATAATAAGGGAGATGTCATAGTGTTCAATGCGCATCCAACCGCTTCAAGATATTACCCCATAATACATAGAGTCGTAGGTACAGATCCAATAGAGACAAAAGGAGACAATAACAATCTTCAGCTGGTCGCTAATCCAGAATTCTCTAACAACAGAGCAGGAGTTGATGAGATAAATATATCCATAAGCAGAATACAGGGAGTGGCTGTAGGAAGAATACCTTATCTTGGCTGGGTGAAATTGATATTCTTCGACTTCATGAAACCTGCTGATGAGAGAGGTTTCTGTAGAGGATCGACTCAACCAAAGCTTTAAAAGAAGTAAGTCTCTATTAATGCGATGGAATTTTGCGAAAAATGTGGCGGTATTATTGAGATAGTTAATGACCGTGCAGTATGTGCAGCATGTGGCCATAAAGGTAAAAAAAAGCCAAAAATAGAAGCATCTGAAAAGATAATGAAGAAAGAAACCGTGGCAGTCATAAATGAAGAGGCAGATAATACTTATCCGGTGATTGATATGGTCTGCCCAGAGTGTAAGAACAAGAAGGCTTATTTCTGGACCACACAGACAAGATCAAGTGATGAATCAGAGACTAAGTTCTATAAATGCACAAAATGCAAGCATACATGGAGAAAATATCGTTGATATTAATCTTAAAAATTACAAAGCTAAGATTTAAATAGATGACCTGGACGCTTTATTTGTGGAATGGGATATAGGAAGATATTGGATAGCACTTGAGGCGAGAGGCCTGACGTCACAGGAAAATTTAGAGATGCATCATGTTAGGACTCAGTTTGAAGAATTGGCTAGTGCAGATGAGGACAGGGTATTTGATAAAAATAGAAGAGATTTTGCCAGAGATCTGCAATTAAAATACCCTGATGTCGATAGCTTTTTATTATATCATATTCTTATTGGCAGTACTCCTTCAAAATTATGCAGTCATTTTGATTTTCCCTCTGAACACTCCGTAAGAGATTTTTTCAGAAATGCCATTAATAATTATAGAATAAAATTACTCTAGATACTTTTTTAAATCATCTCTTGCTTTGTGTTTTATGGCCTCGTAGCTCAGCCCGGTCAGAGTACTGGACTCTTAATAAGGGAACTACGTTACCCTTATGAACCCTCCTCGGGGACATAAGGCATTTTCTTGAGGGAAGTTGACCCACAAGACGTCAGGAATCAAAGATTCCTGAGCGTGCTCAAGGACTTCGTCCTTGACGAACCGTAGGTTTCTTAGGAAATCCAGGTGTCGGGGGTTCAAATCCCCTCGAGGCCATTTTATGTCAAGGAACTTGACTAAAACTCCAGCTTTTAAGCTGGAGTTGTTCCTTGAGCATCCAAACCTCAAGAATCTTCTATTCTTGATGGCATCCAAGAACAATGTTCTTGGTGAAACGAGCGCCTGCATCAAACTGCGGCTCATCAGGAATCTAAGATTCCTGACTGCCATCGAGGATTCACATCCTCGAGGTTTAAGCCGCAGTGGCGCATCGTTTTTTTGATTTTTAAGAATAGATGTTTAAAAAAGAGATATAACCAATTAATTTTAGAATTAATTAACCAACAAGGCGTTTCACATTCTCAATATTATCAGCGATTTCCTGGCCTTTTTTGGTGAGCTTGATAAGCTTGATGCGGCCTTTCTTCTCAAACATGACTAGACCTAGTTTTTCGAGAGATTGTAATATCTTGACGGCGTGGCTGTAGGTACAATCAACTTCTTTTGCAAGGACACTACCATATCTTGCTCTTGCAAGCCTCTTTAATGCTACTAGGAGCAAGGCTGGCTTTCTTCTAAAGAATATATCAAAATTATCTCGAATTTCTGCCATGGTATATTGTAATGGTTATATTGTATCCTATATATTACATCTGCGGTCTGCTTTTAAATCTTTCTGCAAGTTTGTCATCTAAGGCAGTAACAATTCTAAGATGACTTGTTAAAAGGGTAACTAGGTGATACTTCTTGAGAACGACAATTTATCTTACTTCTTTTAAAAATGGGTCTAGCTGTGAAATATGGGTCAATTTATCTATCTTATTTTCTTGATTCACCAAGACAGAAGGGGTTGAAGTAATGTTGTACCAGGTCTTAAGGTTGCCTACAATTCCCGACCCTATACTGGAGTCAAATGCATATATCATTATTCTCTCAGGACTCTCCTGTTTGAACGCGTTCAAGATGAAAGAAGCCTGCTCATTTGCATCGCTCTCTTCTTTGGCCTGAGTATAGAAATATAGTACCGTGATAAATTTTGCTCCACAATATTTGTTCAGTCTTTGGATTATGAGATAATGAGTATGCTGCAATTCTGCATATTGCTTCTTCTGAGTCACTACTCTTTGATCAGATTTTCCAAATCTTTTTTCAAGTAAGTCTATCCTGTTTCCCACATTATCTAGCTTTAATGAAGCATCAAAAATCAGTTGGTCACTGCAACTCTGCTCCTTAAAATATCCATTGAGGTCTGTTATGTACGATCTTATGACTTCACTTTCCCTGGCGTTTCTCTCATAACTTATATGTGTGAATGAGTCAGCTATCGCGAATACCAAGATGAAAAGAAATGTTGCTATAAAGAATGAATAGATGTATCTTCTAAGATAAATTGAATTATCCTGCTTCATGCTTCTCTTTCCTCCATATAACTTTCTTGTTAAATATAAGATAGGCTGTAGATACTATCCACCAGAACACAAAAAGAAAATAATACAGGAGGAAGAACAAGACAAAATTCAATTGCCATCTTTCCTTAAAACCTGTGATCCTCTTGGCGAATATAAGATATCCTGCAAGAAGTGCCAGAAAAAGAAGACTCATGAGGAACAAGGGATAGCTTAATGATGACAATATTATCTGTTCAAAGATATAACTGTTATATTCCCAAAGGTCCTTGAATCTGAAATCTATAGACTGCAAGAGTATGATGTTTCTCCTTATATCGTCAAGGTTCTTTATTACTTGATATATTACCAATATCATCGGCAGAACTATGGCTATCACTGCTGCCGGAAGGACCAATGTCCCAAGTGGACCTCTTGATGGACCGAATAAGCTCTTGTATCTCCAGAGATTTCTTGCAAGTCCAGTATACCATCTTCTTCTTTGTATCATCAACTCTCTAAAATATCTTGGGCCCCTGGTATATGCTACTGCATCTTCTGCATTTTCGATAACGTATCCTTTGCTTTGGATACGCAGGGCAATCTCAAGGTCCTCTGTAATATTATGCTCGTCGTAACCGCCATATTTGTCAAAAAATATTTTTCTATAGAGTGAAAATGCTCCCGGAGTGACATGGATTGCATTGAGAGTTGAGAATGATTTCCTGAGGAATACTCCCATTGCATACTCAATATGCTGTATTCTTCTCAGTATGCCTTTTGGCTCGATTATTCCTACGGATGGAGCTACTGACATGACGCTATCATTATAGAAAAGAGCAACCATTTTTTTAAGGGCGTCTTTTTGGACAAAACTATCTGCATCCATGGAAGCAATAAGTTCTCCTTTCGCGACTTTTATGCCTGCATTTAAGGCAGAGCCTTTGCCACCATTATCTTTCCTAATTACTCTGACAATATTAGATTCAAATCTTTTTGCTTGCGAGTATGTGCTATCTGTACTACCATCATCAACAACGATTATCTCCATTCTGTCTTTAGGATAGTCTAGTTCAAGCAAAGATTGGAGGGTCTTAGATATTGTTTTTTCTTCATTGAACGCAGGTACGATTATACTTACTGAGAATTTTTTATCAGTAGTCTTCCGAGGTTTTCTATAATAAGAGAAAAGACTTAGTAAATAAAATGAAGTAGCAAAAAGGCCCAAATAGACCAAGATATATGTAAGGATGTGGTAGAAATTCAAGATCTCACTCTCCCTGCCTTGGCAATTCTTCTCCTTGAGGAAGGTGGAAATACTCATAAAAACTGGAGCTTAATGATATTTCTGCAGTGTGACCCATTTTTTTCTTGTTGATTAGACCCATATCTGTGAATTTTCTTATGTGATCATAGCATTTGTTGCCTCTAATCTTGACAAGCACAGACTGCTTCATTGGCTGCTTATAAGCAATTATGGCGAGAGTCTCTTGCTCCGCCTTGCTGAATTCAGAACTTCCTGTGGCAAGTTTATTGACCATCCAAGTATATTCTTCTGAGACGTCCATCTTCCAAAGACTGTCTTGCTGGATAACGGATATACCCGAACTCTTATATTTGTCTACAAGATCCTCAAGTATTTTCTTAAGAAGAAGAGGGTTTACATCTGTTAAGGCCACAAGTTCTTGTAATGAAAGGAACCTGCCCGAGATGAACAATGCGGCCTCGACTTTTTTGGTATTCTCCATGTCTCGCTCTGCGTCAATCTCTTCAACGCTTTCTTTTGTAAGATCCATATAAGTTGGTTATTTCTTGATGTTTTAAATATTGTGAACTTGTAAGGAAACCTCAAGAACAGAGTTCTTAATGGCTGAGTTATGCGATGAATGCAATGAGCAGACCTTCAATTATTGCAGCTATGAAAAGCAAAGGGATTATTATAAATGTAAATGCCTTTATTGATCCAATCAGTCTCTTCTTCAAATCTTTTCCGGGATTCTTTGAGAAAATAAATGCTCCTAACCTTATGCCTAGACCCCATGCTATAAACAACGCAAGCAATTCAAATATTCCGTGTGGTAGAAGTTTCCATAAATGAGTAAATCCGGAATCAATCCACAGGGCGTTTATAACATACCCTATCAAGGTCCCATTGAGGGCTATGTTGAATATTGTGAATATGCCCATCAATATACCGAGGAAGAGAGAGAAAAATGCTGCGCGTATGTTTGATAAAAAAATTGCGCGAGTCAGGTCCTTTCCATCAAGACCTGAAACACTCTCTCTCATCTCTTTAATCACACTGTCCAAGATTGTTAGCTTATCAGCAAAGCAAAAACCAATAACAATGAATAAAATAAATAATGCTGCTGAAAGGTAAATGTATCTCCTGCTTTCTTTCAAATATTCTAATCCTTCACTTGCCCATGATTTGAGCCTTGACAATAGACTGCGCCTCTTCTTCATCTGAAAAACCTCTTGAGAAGCAGCATCTTTTGAGGGTACTTTAATCTTAGATAAGTCCCATATGCCAATCCAAATAGTAGGCCTCCCAAGTGGGCACTATTCCCGATAGGCAGGTCTATGGCAAAACTGATGACTATCAGAGGCACTATTGCAACAACAGGGGCAAACCACATAGGTAATGCTACTGGTATTGAAAATTTACGGAGATTCTTGGAAGGCATAAATAATGAGAATATCATGGCGAACAGGATTATGTTGAGTAAGATATTTATTATGAATATGGCCGGCGATTGTGGGAGTGTATCAATTATGGCAAGTAAGACAAATACTATGATTGGACCCACGATAAGATAGACTCTGTATCTTGGTACCAACATGGCCAAGAGCCCCAAAAGTCCAAATAGTGCACCTGATGCTCCTGCTGCCATCGCGTTGATGTCTCCAAAAACTCTTGGACCCCATGGAATACCTGATCCTATGATTGTGCCTAGTACAAAAAAGATTCCGGCAAAAAGGCCTGCAAGAAGGTATAACCATATGAATCTCTTCTTGCCAATCAGCTGTTCACAGAAATTCCCTAAGAAGAACAACGAGAACATGTTCACAAAAAGATGTAATAGGCCTTGATGCATGAACATACTTGTGAGCAAAGTCCATAGGGCTTCACCTTGGATTATCTGTTTTCCTTGAAGAAGGATATATCTTGAAGATTCTGGTGCTAAGTAGAATAGGATGTAGAATATTAATACATTAGTAATTATCAACCAAGTTGTGGTCCTGAAATTGTACAAACTTTTTCTGGATCTATTTCTATGCTGATAACGAGGCATGGTTTAACTAGATCTCCGCTTTTTTGGCTTATTCTTCTTCTCCTTTAACTTTTTCGCTCCAATTCTTTGCTTCTTCCTCTCTTCTCTCTCCTTTTTCTTTTTCACTTCTTCTGCCTTGAGCTTTCTTGCCTTTGCCTTGTTTTGCTGAGTATTTATTATGTCCAACTCCTTATCTAAATCATTGAGTATCTTCTCCTGCTTAACAATCTCTTTCTCAAGAGCCATAATTTCCTTTGAGTTGTCCTTCAATTCAAAAGTCTTTCCGCATTCCTGACAGGTATATTGTATCGATAGTGCTTGCTCCTCTCCCATCTCTATCTGGCAGTTAGGGCAAAAGAAGAATTTCTCGGTTTTCTTTACTTGTATTTGTTGTCTCTCAGAATTTATCAGACTGTGCAAGTACTCCTTGAATTTTGCCAGGCCCCTTTCTATGTTGAGTGTCCAGAAATATGTGTACCAGCCTCCTTTTTTCGTGTCTTTTTTCCTGACAAAACTTACAAGCCCCTCGTCAGCAAGCTTGTAAAGGATGTTCCTAGTCTGATTTATAGTAAGCTTCAGCTTCTTGGCCACGAGAAATTCGTTCACATTCTTCTTCTGATGAAGGAGGTCGACTATAGATTTAGCCTTCTCTCCAGCGACAGAACCTACAATATCTTTAAGAAGATCTATTTGCATATCCATCCTTGAAAAAGTTTGATTAAAAATGTTTCGAAAAGGTGTTACTATTAAATAATTAATATAAAGCTATATAAATTAATTTTAAAACCTATTGGTATGTTTTGGGGTAAAAAAGACGATAAGCAGTTACCGGATCTACCTCCTATGAAGCCAGGTTTACAGGGAAAGACTCCTCTGCCTGCTTCGCCATCAGCCATGCCTGGAATGCCTGAAAATGAAGAGAGTGATGACACTTCTCCTACAGAGAAGCATGGGCTTCCTTCCTTTCCTGATTCTCCTATGACGAAAGGTTTCTCACAAGCAGCAATTAAGGATGCTATTGTAAATGATTCTGTTAAGGACGCAGAGATAGTTGGTGTCGCTCAAGAACCTAAGTCTTTCAAGGTAGTAGAAGTAGATGACGAGTCGCCCCTTGCCTCTTCTCCTATTCTTGCATCTAGAGCATCTGTAAAGAATACCTCATTATTGCCTCCACCTAGGGAAGAAACTTTGCCAGAACCTGTGCCAGAGCCTAGACCAATTATAGTTGAACCTGTATCTCAGCCAGCCCCTTATCCATCTTCGAGTCGCAGCTCTGATGTTTTTGTAAAAATAGATAAGTTCCACTCTGCAAGAAGAGCATTAAGCATGGTGCAAAACCAGCTTGAAAGTGTAGACAGTCTTTTGAAGAAGATAAGAGAGACAAAGATGAGAGAGGAGCAAGAGTTTTCTGCATGGGAGAAAGATATGGTGCAAGCAAAATCGAGGATAGATGAGATAAGCAAGGCACTTTTTGAGAAGGTTGATTAATATGGATACGGAATATATTAGGCTTGGCCCTCAAGAGTTAAAGTATGGAAAGAAAAGCCTCCTTGAATCACAGTTTTTTATCCTCAATGCTATGAAACATTATAATGAATATAGGAGACTGAGAAAAGAAGAATTTATGCTCAAAGTGGCGCTTAAGAAATCTGCTGATGATGTCATGTCATCATTGAACCATCTTGAATCTCTATTGCCTAAGGCAAGCATAAAAGTAGAAAAATCAAAACATATCAATACTTCTCATGTTAAAGAAGTTCATTCTAAGCAGCAAGACAAAGTCCTTGCTTTGGACCTAGAGATAAATAGGATAAAACAAAAGCTTTCTGCATTAAGGTAAGCATTCGGTCTCAATTTCCTAGAATTAGGATATCGAATTATTTGCTGTGTTTATCTGTTATCTATTTATTGTTGTGATTACTGAAATATGAATATCAAAAAATATGAGGGAGCGAAGGAGTTTTTTCTTTCGCGATTAATGAAATTTATATCTTCTATTTTTGTAAGTGGGGACGGAAGAGCGTGCTGTTTTTTTCAAAAATAAGATCGTTATTTTCCTTCAATTATAAATTTTTTAAAGTATATTTTCTCTTTCTTTTTCGTAGCCCAACTTGGTTCTCCACCACCAAAAAATAAACTAAACATTATCTGATTAATCCCATAGGTAGTCTTTTTTCTAAGATTTAATTTCTTATTTAAAACCATTTTTCCATTTACATAGGCCGTGATTGTATCTTT
Source organism: Candidatus Pacearchaeota archaeon (assembly GCA_016866975.1). GTDB lineage: Archaea > Nanobdellota > Nanobdellia > Pacearchaeales > GW2011-AR1 > VGKP01. The sequence continues at coordinate 839 of VGKP01000013.1, read as the reverse complement.
TCTTTTTGGGTTTTCTGATAGTTTTATGTTTGTTTTAAGTTTATACCATTTATTAGATTTTACGAATATCTTTCTGCCCTTATATCTATAAATTAAATCTTCACCGAATTTTTTTGATGGATGCCTATCTGGATAATACATATACTGAACCAAGTATGCCTTGTGAGAGTCTTTTATTAGGTGTTTATTATGGAAGTTTAATACTCTCCACATTAATCTTGCTGAAAAGCCGTTTTGATATTCATCTGGAGTTGCTCCGCATCCATTTGACAATCCACCACCGATTCCAGGGAGTTTACCGCCTCTAACAAAATCAAAATTTTTTCCAAATAGAACATCATATTCAAATGTTACATTTAGGAAATCTTTTGGAAAGAGTAATCTCCAAAAAGACCCTCCATCACTCAATGTTCCCCTTGGAATAGTTATTTCTAGGACTTTGTCTCCATTCTTTTTCACAATTCTGCTTCTCCCTTCAGCTACGCCTCTTCGTGGTTCAGAACCCCAATCTTTGATAAACGTTTTTACATCGTATAAACCAAGTTTATGATTTGAAAATTCAATATTTTTGAAATATCTATTTTTTGTTTTCATTATCATTCTTACTAATTTCTTAAAAGAATTAAAGTTTATAAGGTTACTCTTTTGCGCGCTTCTGTATGTGTGAGAGCAGTATTAAGCAGGTTCTCAAATTGCGTTGAACAAGTTCTGGACCAGAACTTTTGGCTTTTTCATGTTGGCCCAGCAAATTTGTTCTTTTAGCCTTTAAGTCAATTATAAATAGAAGCTATTCTCTGATTTAATATGGCTGTAGAAGCATTCTTGAGACCTGGAGATGT
>VGKP01000012.1 GCA_016866975.1 Candidatus Pacearchaeota archaeon | reverse complement strand
GTAAAGAGTATTACTGCAATCCAGCTTTTTGAGGAGCATACAGATATCAAGAAAGAACTCTGGGGCGGAGAATTCTGGAGCGATGGTGGGTATGCAGGAACAGTAGGAGAAGGAGTTAACGCTGACATTATACTAAGATATATTCAACAACAGGGAAGAAGCGGTAAGCAGTTGAGATTAGATAACTTCTAGATGCCCCACGGTCTTGCCGTGGGGAGCTTCACTGCTGTAGCCTTTTTTGCCTGTGGGAGCTATTTATTTTTCACAAGAAACAGGACAGATGAAATATTTCTGAAAAGGAATCAGATTGATAGGATAGAGGTAACTAGAGATACACTTCAAGATCAACTGTACCAGCTGATTTCCTCTCTCCAACTCAATCCAAGAAAATCATTAGAAATTGGGCCTTATGGAAAGACAAATGGCTATGGTTTGGTGGAGTATGATTTCAACAGATTGTCAACAGACCTTATAATTGAGGGGTATAAAAGCATATCAAAAGGATCAAATATTAATGATTCCATAGAATATATTTCCAAAGGAAACAGGATGCAAGGATTGCAGATGGCGATAGAGACTCTTGATCAGGCCAGAAATATGGACTTGGAGTAATCCTAATCTTTAAATACATTCTTTTGTGTGTATTTTCGATCCCGTAGCTCAGTTGGTTCAGAGCACCGCTCTTATAAGAGCTCACCTCGATAGAGGTGCGGTTTCCATGCTGGAACGCTAGGGAAGGCGGGGGTCCGGAGTTCAAATCTCCGCGGGATCATATGTGCTTTGCATATTAGTCTGCAGTACTGCGATTCAGTCGCTCAACCGCGGGATCATATGTGCTTTGCATATGACATTTGTGGGTGTGCTACCTTAATTTGGAGATAATTTTTAAATGCGAGTTATCTCATATTCTTATGAGAATATGTTCAGATGGTAAAAATCCATACCATCTTCTAAGCATAAATGAAGTAAATGGCCTTATAACAAGGAGTGTTCAGTATGGAATTCAGGTGAAAAATAGTGAAGCTAAGAGCTTTCCAGGAACCATAAGGCTGACATCATTTGCAGGTAAACTTCCTAATCATACTTTTTCTCGAGCAGATCATTTTCCAGGAAATTTTTGTACAATTCCTATAGATTTCAGGCAAGAAACGCATTATGATGTAGATATTAGGGAAATGAGTCTCTATAAAAATGGAGTTGGAGAAGATGTCTATTTCAATCCACGTTTTACAATAATGTCTATCTTAAAGAGACGCTCGAGCCTTATTTATGGCGAGAGCAATCCTGTTTAATGAGACATAGTCTTTCGGATGCACCATTGGCGATACATGGGACATCCAGAAAAGCAGTAGATTTCTTGTTTAAAGAGGGAGTGTTGCCTGCCAAAGGGAGCAGAGGGTATGAGGAGTGGTTCTATTTCACACCTGTCTCAAGATATTATAATGGGTCAAGGTTTGCTTTGAAGACTGGCAAGTTCACTCTTTCCCAGGCAATGTCTTCAGGAAGGTTCTATGCACAATTGTATTCATGGGAGATGTTCTTAGAAGAAAAGCTGAGAAAAGTTCCCTCTTGGTAGGGAGACCAAGTCGATACAGTGGCAAATCATTGCAGATTTTTTGAGGAAGAGTTTGGGAAGAAGAGAGGTGACTTTGAAGTAAGAAGATTTGTTAAAGAGATGTGGGAGAGGAGAGGATATGTTATCGAGCCCAGCACATTGCTATTTGAGAGATATCATTATAGGAGAGGAGACGACCCTGCAGTCATCGCTTTCAGATGTCCTGATGGACTTCCTTTAGAATGCTTGAGAGCAGTTATACCACTTGGGGAAGAAGAGAAGAATATGCTTAAGAAATTGAAAGCAATAGGATTAAATAAGTAAACTGATTGTTTTTTGCATGAAAGACCTGAAAAAAGAGATAAGGGCCTATGCACTGAAGAATGCACTTGAATTTGGCAAAGCTGAGGCTGGAAGGATATTGCCTAAAATGTTTCAACATGGGCTAGAAAAGGGAGAGATAAAGGAAGCGATGCCTGTGATATCTGAAATTGTCAAAGAAGTAAATACTTATTCTAATGAGCAGAAAGAGAAAGAGTATGAGACATTGAAGGAATTAGTTAAGGAGAGAGAAGAGGAGAAGAAAAAAGACTTGCCTGATCTTCCAAACCTTGAAGGAGGAGTCGTGACAAGGATACCTCCAGAACCATCGAAGTATCTGCATATAGGTCACGCACTATCTTTCCTTCTTAATTACCTCTCTGCAAGACAGTATGGGGGAAAGTGCCTCCTGAGGTTTGAAGATGCAAATCCTGAGAAAGTCAGTCAGGAGTTTGTGGATGCTATGCTTGAAGATATGCAAGGATATCTCGAGATTAAGCCTGATGGCATAAGATATGTCTCTGATGATATGGATCTCATGTATCAGAATGCTGAGGAGCTGATTGGATTGGGGAAGTCCTATGCCTGTTTTTGTGATAGGAAATCAATGCAAGAGATGAGGCATGAAGGTAAAGAATGTGATTGCCGTAAAGCAAATGTAAAAGAGACGTTAGAGGAATGGAAGAAGATGTTGGCAGGGAAATATAAAGAAGGCGAGGCTGTATTAAGATTAAAAGGAGATATGAAGGCATTGAATCACGTCATGAGAGACCCCGTGCTTTTCAGAGTCGTGGAGACAAAGCATTTCAGGAAAGGCACACAGTATAAGGTCTGGCCAATGTATGATTTTTATAATCCGCTCGAAGATAATCTGATGGGGGTCACGCATATATTGAGGAGCAATGAGTTCGATCAGAGAGTAGAGTTGCAAGACCTTCTAAAAGACCTTTTAGGTCTTAGGAAGCAGACGATAATACAGTATGGGAGATTTGGAGTGCTTGAAGGCACAACGAAAGGGAGAGAGATAAGGGACCTTGTAGAATCTGGAGAATACATTGGATGGGATGACCCAAGGCTTGTGACACTAAAGGCCCTGAGGAGGAGGGGGATAAAGAAGGAGGTAATCTACGAGCTTGTGAAACAGCTTGGTTTGTCAAAGTATGAGATTAAAATAGATTTTGCTATGATTGCAGCGCTTTCTCGCAAGATGATCGATGCTGAGACGGCCCGATATTATTTTGTACCAGATCCTGTAGAGATTCATGTGAAAGGCTCTCCCATCCTTGAGCATGTGCATATTCCTCTTCATCCTGGCAAGAGTGAGACAAGAACAATAGATGTGGGAGACACGGTCTATATTTCTTCAGATGATATTGTTCAGCTTAAAGGCAAGGAAGCAAGATTGTTACACCTTTATAATGTGCAACTTCCTAAGAGCGCAAAAAAGGGAGATGCTACTTTCACTTCTTTAGAAAATAAGCAGGTACCCAAGATACAATGGGTCTCTCATGGTGTTCCTGTAAGAGTATTCATGCCAGATGGGAGTTGGAAAGAAGGAATTGGAGAGAGCGGACTTGTCGATCTGAAAGAAGGCGATGTTGTGCAGTTTGAGAGATTTGGATTTGTAAAACTTGACGCAAAGAAAGAAGGCAAACTGGAATTTTGGTTTACGCATCATTGATGTCAAGAATTCGTTTCACAGAATTCTTGAGTATATTGTCGAGAATAACAAAAACATTTATAAATATGCTAATCTTGGTGAGTGTATCCCAGATAACATTATTTTAGGGATATACAAAGCTAAAAGGAGGTAAAGAATGATAAACAATAGAAAAGGGTTAAGTGATATCGTTACTACTGTACTTATCATCCTTCTTGTCTTGGCTGCTATAGCGATATTATCATTATATGTTCTGTCCTTTGTCAATAAGGGAGGAACAGAACTCGAAGGCTCTGCAGAGTGTGCTCTGATGCAACTATATCCTACGGAGTGTAATTATCGTTTAGCTTATACTCTTCCTGGTGACGCAAAGGCTACTCAAAGGTCTAATAAGGATTATCCTGCTAACCAGAAGTTCTATAGTTTTAGCGTCTTGGCTACGAAACGTGGAAGTACGGATGTCAAATTAGTATCCATGAATGTTATTCTTAAGGATAAAGTTAGTGGTGAGGAGAAAAGTATTCCTCTCAAGGAAGGCGAGTTTCCTAAGTTTGTTGAAACAGCAAGAGTTTATAATAATGGTACTGGTGCAATATTATATAAAGCAGGGAATCCTGGTACCATTGAAGGACTCGGCAGTGCTCTAGATGATATGATTTATGAAAGCGTATCTGTAACTGCGGAAATTATTCCTGAAGGTGCTTCAACTAGAACTACATGCAAAACTTCTAAGGTCGTTCCTTGTGTTCTTAGAGAGTAAAACTATTCCTTTTTTTCTTTTTATTTTTGATTACTGCCCCACGGTAAAACCGTGGGGAGCTTTACTAGGGAGTATGTCTTTAGTTTTTGTCTTGGCAAGGTAGAACATTATGCGAATGTTTAAATAATTATTTGTCCTCGTTTAATTATGGAAAAGGGGATGAGTAGCTTTATTTTAATGCTCTTGATTTTTTTAGTTGTTTTATTATTTGTTGGGATTTTTGCAGGGATGATACTACAATCTTTTTCAGATAGAGAAACTAACCTTAGTGGGGCACTACAATGTCAGAAAATCAAAATTACTCCTACTTTGTGCTCTTATCTTTCTCATGATAAAGGTTATACTCTTCGTGTTTCCGCTTATCGAGGTGGTAATTCGGCGCCTCTTAAGGGAATTTACATCATACTTGCCGAAATGGAATCTAGAGAGACGAAAAAATTCAAGGCAGATAATATTCCTGCCGTTTTAGAAACGTCTCAAATATTGTTACTTGAAGGGTTTTCATTGAAAAACTATACCGAGGTTGCCATCGTTCCTATCATTGAAGTAGGTTCTACTGAATTCTTTTGTCCTCAATCCAAAACGTTACCATGCGCATAATTTAAAAAGTTCTTTTGCCATTTTTATCTATGATAGAGGTCGAGGCAAAGGCAAAGATCGAGGATCCTGCAGCATTGAGAGAAAAAGCACAAAAGATGGGAGAGTATCTTGGTTGCACTGTTAAGATAGACGATTATTATACGCTTGAGAATGGAAAGAAGTACCCTATAAAAAGCCTCAGGCTGAGGAAGATAGACAAGATATATCAACTCAATTTTAAACAGAGCCTTTCATTAAATCATAGGATACATGCAAAGAAGGAGACTGAATTTACCGTAGGCAATATAGATGATTACCTATGCTTCCTAAAAGAATTTGGGTTTAGGAAATGGCTAAGGAAAGAGAAAAGAAGTGAAGTCTATGGGATAGAGAGGAATTTCCACATCGAGCTGAATTTTGTGAAAGGACTGGGATGGTTTGTCGAGGTAGAGTACCTGGCGCGGCCTGAAGATAAATCAGATGCTGAGAAGAAAGTTCTTGAAGTAATGAAATCACTTGGCATAAAAGAGAAGGATTTTATCGATAAGGGATATACCAGACTTCTTTGGGAAAAAGATAAGAAGAATCGCTGATCATTTTCTTTTCCAGGCAGGCGCTTTATTCTTTGAAAAATGCAAAATGTTCATGAAATTCTTTCTATCTGTCTCTATTCTTACTACAACTCTTTCTATGTCGGTAGAGTATTCTCCTGTTGAAGTCTCACAATGAAAGATTATGCTGTCCCCTACAGTCACACCTTCAAGCCTATTTGAGATATTGCCAGGAAGATCCTTGAATGTCTTCGGGAAGGCAGGAAGATGAGAAGTTGTAGGATAGGGGAAAGAATCCTCTTTGTCACGAATAAGGTCATAATGACTTCTTGAGACCTCTATAACATAATTGACTGGAGGCCTAGGCGGGGCTTCATTCATGGAAATAAGAGGAAGTACTTTTATATAAAGATTTATCTTTTTCCAGGCGAGCCACTTTTTTCAGTTTTCTTGCCCTTTTTGATTATTTCTGCTTTCTCTTTCTCTATGGCTGCAATTGCCTTATCTATCTCCTTGCTCTTGGATTCCAATTCTTTTGGATCTATTTTTTCATCAACTTCTTCATCCTCTGTCTTGTCTGTCGCTGATTTGCCTTGGGCGGCAGCCATCTGCTTCTTCACTTCCTCTGCAGGCAGCTTTCTTACTATATCCATAAATGATTTCTTCTCCATCCTCAAGACTGTCCCAGAATAATCCTCAACATGCGCATTAAGTATGCCCATGCCAGAAAGCATGCAATTAAGGTTCCAAATCTTCTTTCCGTCTATTGTCTGGACTACAGCAATTATCTTCTTTATCTCGTCAGTTATGTTTCTGTTCCTCATCTCATCCTCAAGGATGCCTTGGATGGCATCAAGGTCAATCTTTGTTTTAAGATCAAGTTTTTCGGGAGCCTTCTTTGCCATCAAGTCCATCATCTGCACTGTCACTTGGTTGTCTAGAGTGAATGCCGCGACTTTCTTCTTGGATGGCACATAATAGTCAATTACATGCTGGTTCTTGCCGCTCTCCAAGTCCAGCACGAAGAATGCTGCTACCATGAATGCGTCGGAATTCTTCTTTGTAAAATCCTTGTATTCTGAAGAGGAATTCAATTTTGTCAAGTAAGGCTGTATTTTCATTCTTTTAACTTCCTTTTTAGTTATGTAAAGTTTTTAAGAATAATAGGTTTATAAGGTTTTAGATAAAATTTATATATGCATTTTCTGGAGGATTTTTATGATAGAAGCACTCATTCCTGTAAGGGAGCAGAGGGAATATAGAGAAGGAATGAAGAGTGTCCTTGCAAGTCTGGAAAGAAGTATAAGAAGTGCTGTGGAAAATAACATAATTGTTAAATAGGGCTTTTTTCTTTGATGTCTATGAAAATATTGCCTCGCGCAAATTGGCCTCAGACCAATGTATCTGTCAGGGTCGTGCAATTAGTATTGGGGGATTCAATCCATGGAGATCCTTACCTGATCTTTGAAGATCCTGTATATTTGCCAAGTATATCCACTCACGATGAGATATTGGGAAATACTTTGAAGAATCTTGGAATTGATTATTCTATGGAAGAATCCTTGTCTCCTGGAAGAGGAAGTTTTCAGATCCTCGCCAGGTCTGGAGAAGGATATTCTTGTTTGGGGATGGGCTTTGCAAATATTTTGCGAGAAAGAAGTATAAATTTTCAAGGGCATTCTATTCATTATGCACTTGGTGTGTCAATCCCTCATCTTGTGCGCATGGCAGGATTAGAGAAAGATTGGAAATTTTTTTACAGTGGCTCTCCATTAAAGTCATTCATTTGATCACTTCCTTTGCTCTATCTTATCTTTAATATCTTCTATGAAATCCTGGATCTTGACTCCGAATCTTGGCTTGGCATTTCCTCTCTCTCTGACTGCGAGAGTCTTGTTCTCTTCTTCCTTGTCTCCGATGACAATGGTATATGGAATTTTCTGCATCTCGGAATCTCTTATCTTGTCATTTATAGTTGTTGAACGAAGATCAGCTTCAACTCTAATGAAAGGAAGAGCTTCCTTTAGCTGCTCTACTGTCTTTTCTGTAGCTTTAAGATTGCGGTCTGTGAAATTGAGGACTCTTACTTGGACAGGAGATAGCCAGAGTGGAAGGGCTCCTTGGGTCTTTTCAAGAAGGTAAGCCATAGTCCTCTCTGTCGCGCCTGTTGATGACCTGTGTATCACTACGGGCCTGATATTCTCGCCATTCTCATCAGTGTATGTCATATCATATCTTTCTGGTAGCGCGAAATCTATCTGAACAGTCAACAGAGTGTCTTCTTTGCCGTAAACATCAGTATATTGCAAGTCGAGCTTAGGGCCATAGAAAGCAGCCTCACCATCAGCTTCCTTATAATTTATCTTTAACTTGTCAAGAATCTTTTTCATCATCTTCTGAGATTCATCCCACATCTTAGGATTATCAATATATTTTTTCTTGTCCTTAGGATCCCATTTGGAAAACCTGTACCAAATATCTTTTATTCCAAGCTTTTCCATGGCATATTTGAGTAATTCAACAACTTCTGTGAATTGTCGCTCTACTTGATCCTTTCTACAAATAATGTGTGCATCTGCTAAAGTTAATTGTCTGACTCTTGTGAGGCCCCTCAGCTCTCCTGATTGTTCGTTTCTAAATAGTGAAGCTACTTCAGCATATTTCAAAGGAAGTTCCTTATAACTTCTGTTTTTGCTCTTGAAAAGGATGAAATGGAATGGACAGGTCATTGGCCTTAAGGCCAGCGTGTCATCTCCAGAACAAATACAAAACATTCCATCTCTATAATGCTGCCAATGTCCTGAAACCTTGTATAGGTCGCTCTTTGCCATTATTGGAGTTGAAGTATGAAGATATCCTCTTTTTAATTCTTCATCTATTGCAAAGCGTTCAATTTCTCTTTTTATTGTAGCTCCTTTTGGAGTTAGAAGCGGGAGTCCTTGCCCAACTACTTCGTTAACTAGATAAATATCTAAGTCTTTTCCAATCTCAACATTGCTTTTGAGATCATTTTTTCCACGAGAAGCATGCATCACATTTTTAGAGAGCTTTTTAATAAGCTGTTGTATCTCAGCAGGATTGACTTCTTCTTCCCCTCCAGTTTTTCCTTTTCCAGTTATTTGTAAAACCTTATGCTCTCCTTTCACATCTTCTGACTGGCTTGGCCTGAATTCCTTGCTCAATTCTGAAAGAGGATGGCCCTTTACCTTAAGCTCAAATTCCTTATAATATCCAAATGGGGCACGAAGCACTTTGAATCCTTCTTTTATCAGAGTGTGTTCTGCTTCTACGAGGTATTCCAGAGCGGTCGTAGGATCCGAGAGATTAGAAGAAAGATGGGCATAAGGATAGAGGACAATTGTTTTTGCTTTCACTTCTCCAGCAATCTTTTTAACAGCCTCCACTAACTCTTTTATCGTCTTGTCATCATCTCCTTTCTCTACTGCGGTAAGGATGACCAAAGGATCCTTTGCCTCTTTTTCTGATGTATCCTTAAGCTCTTCAGGATTTTTAATGGCCTTTTTTAATGGCTTGAATTTTATATAATCACAATGAAGAGTTATTATTCTCATGTTTTGATAAGAAGATGATGTTATTTAAAAGTTGTTCTATTCAAAAATCTGTAGTACGATAGTGGTTAAGAAAGCTTTATTAAATCATATTTAGTATTAGATAGATGGGGAGAGAAAAAGGAGATGGAAATGACCTTGTACAGGGCGCTATTTCTGAAGGTATCGAGGCAATTTTGCAAAGGCATCCACGATTCAGAGGCATGCAACAAGCCGTCACTCAACATGTTGATCCACAGAGATTGAAGAATGGTTTGAGAGGCATAGAACAGTATATTATTCAGCTTGAAAGCAAGAGAGGAAAGGAGTTCTCTGACCAAGAAAGAGCGCAGATGCTTTATAATGGTGTCGTCAATTATGTTGCTTCTGGAGGAGCTTTTGATGATGATGGGAAAGAGATAATACTTAGGAAAAGTCTTGAAGAGAGAGCGAAGAAGGGGCCAAGGAGTTGGGAAGCTCAACGTGAATTAAAAGGTGAACAGTATCTTGAGAAAGTCACAGTAGCTTTCAGGGAGCTTTATGATAGATTTAAGCAAGGCGATTATGTGCAACATATGCCTGAAGTCGCAAAAGCAGTAACCACTGTTTATAATATGGGTTTCCTTGGGCCTGCCCTTGATTTAATGAAACAATATGGGCTGATAGATAGAAAGAGATATGCACTTATCAAGAAGAATATAATCAAGAGGACTGAGAGGGCAGTTGAGGAGACTACACAGAAGATGGAAGAATATAGTTCAGGTGAACAACCCAATTATGGTTCTGCAGGACATGGAAGAGCTGTTGCAGCTGGTCTTGGATTAGCTGGATTGGGAGTAATGCTCTTTTCAGGAACTAGGGCAACTGGAGGAGTTATTGGAGGCTCATTTTCAGAACTGCTTTTGCCTTTCTCAGGAGTGTTGTTATTAGTGGCTTCTTGGCTTCTTCTTGGAAAAGTAAGGCGGTCAATGAGTGCCGGTAGTTTTAAATAAAAGGCCATTTATTAAATAAACATGGAAAAAGACATCGACAGAATAACAAAATCCGCAGACACTGACATAGTAATAAGGATAGATGATTTTGGAGGAAGGAGAGGTGTAACAATAAGAGAGTTTGTGAAATCAGACAAATATACTGGTTTTACAAAGGCAGGCACACGTATTCCTGCAGATAAGTTCAAGATTTTTAAAGCTGCTGTAAACAGCATAGATGAGAAGGATTTAGAAGAAGAGGCGAAAGAGTGATTTTTCTTTAAAGTTAAAAGTTATTTTTTGGTTTTGATCTTTTTGATTATCCATCCTACTATTACTCCAATTAATACTCCAGATATGAGAAGGATCAAATAGATTAATGAGTCATCTGTCATAATCTTACTAAGGTGAAATGAAACTGTCTCTCCAGTTGAGAAACTTTTGCAAGGGCTAGTCCCGTCTTCAGACAGACCTATGCAATAAACTGGCATGAATAAAGAAAGAACCAATAAAATCAACCCTATCAAGAGGCCTATGAATGCACCTTTTGTTTCATATGACCACTTTTTCCAACTCATTATTTTATGGAGGAGAACATCTTTATAAAGCCTTCTTTCGAGATAAATATATGCGAGGAGAACAATATGAAAAAAAATCAAGTTCAGTTAAGAAGCCCCATCGTTACTGTATGTGGACATGTCGATCACGGAAAGACAAGCATCCTGGATTGCTTTAGAGGCAGCTTTCTTCAAGAAGAAGAGGCCGGAGGAATAACACAGAAGATATCTTTTACGCGATTCCCTTTATCCCGAGTATTTGAAGCATGTCCATTGCTGCATAAAAATAAAGTTGAACTTGAGATACCAGGATTTCTTTTTATAGACACGCCAGGACATGCTGCATTTACAAATTTGCGAAAACGTGGAGGCAGTCTTGCGGATCTGGCCATTGTCGTAGTTAGTATCAAAGAAAGCATACAACCACAGACGGTAGAAGTATTGCAGATATTGAAGGCTCACAAAACTCCATTTGTTATAGCATTGAACAAGATAGACACAATATCTGGATGGAGAAATCATGAAGGAAAGACATTCAGGGAATCTGCTGAAATGCAACCGATGCATACAAGGAGTGAGTTCGATGAAGCGGTATTGACATTTCAAGGATCATTGAAAGAATTAGGATTTGAATCTGAACTTTATTATAATATAAATGATTTCACAAAGAATGTTGCTATAGTGCCTTGTTCAGCAAGAACCAAGGAAGGGATATCTGAATTGCTTTTCATTTTGTCGGGATTGTGTCAGAGATTCCTGAGAGATAGACTGAAACTTTCTGAAGTAACCAAAGGAGTATTACTAGAATTGAAAAAAGACAGAGGAATGGAATGGGCAGAGGTAATTGTGTACGATGGTGTGCTGAAGGAAGGTGATAGTTTAATGATTGCTTCATTTGGTGAACCTGTAGTATCAAAGGCAAGAGCAATGGCGGAGATTTTGCCTCTTTCGACTAGGTATACTTCAACGAAAGAATTGAGAGCAGCATCTGGAGGAAGGATACAATTGACGACAAAAGAAGGAGTCCTTCCTGGAATGCCTTTTCAAGTTATTTCTGAAAATAAAGAAAAAGAGAAAGTACGAGCGCAATTCAAGAAAGAATTTTCTGAAGTGCTTAAATTGGACAAACAAGGTATTGTCTTGAAAGCTGATTCTCTTGGGAGCCTTGAGGCGCTGATGACATTGTTGAGGCAGGAAAGAGTGCCATTTGTAAAAGCAGGGATAGGGCCAATAGGCAAAGGAGATCTTCTTTCTGCTCAAGCTAATATTGACATAGATCCACTAAATGCCGTAGTCTTGGGTTTTAATGTCTCTATTGATGAAGGGCTTAATGTGCCTGCAGGAGTTAAAGTGATGACTCATCCTGTTGTGTACAAGTTAATAGAAGAAGTGACATTGTGGAGAAAAGATAGACAGGAAGAACTTGTAAGGGAAAGACTACTTGGCCTGGCGACTATATGCAAACTCGATATTTTGAATCAACATGTATTTAGGAATTCCAATCCTGCCATATTTGGCGTCAGAGTATCAGCGGGGAAGATAAGAGTAGGTATACCTTTGATAGACAGTGATGGAGAAGAAGTCGCGAGAGTCAAATCATTACAATTAGAGAAAGAGAGCGTGAATGAAGCTGTTGAAGGAAAAGAACTTGCCATGGCATTGCCAGGAATAATGTTTGACAGGAGACTTGGTAAAATAGACTCACTTTATGCAGATCTTTCAGAATCACAATTCAGGCAGATAATGAAACAGAAAGACCTTTTTTCACACAGAGAAATAAAAGTACTTGAAGAACTTGCAGCCATCAAAAGAAAGAAGAATTCTCATTGGGGATACTGATAAATCTAATTAACTAATGTATTTTTCACTCTCTTTGATCTTGAGAAGTAAAGTGTCCAGGCGAGAGATATAGCTCCTGAAAATATATAAGTTATTGTTGGAAAAGTATAACCTATCCCTATAAGGCTTACAACGAAATCAACCCAAATTGCTACATAAGTCCAATTTTTTGCATAGCGAGATTTTCTAAATATCAAAATCAAGGAAACAGATATAAGTGCCAATGCAATTGTATTCATAGAAATAATCATTGGTAATGGCATCTCGTTTACCACGATACCAATAGATTTCAATACTTCCATTTGTTCTTGAGATTTCTCACTGAATATATTTACTATCTCATTTAGTGCACCAATTATGCCAAATATCTGAAAAATGACGAAAACCAGAAGCCATCCTTCTATCCCCTTTAGTTTCTCTTTAGCCATACTTTTTATTGCAATTTAGACTTTAAAAATCTATTGAATCAGTCTATCTCTTCTTGCATTTAAGTAGGCCATACCAAGAAAGATTGTTGAGAGCGAGATTTGAGCGCCAACTGTTAGAGCAAGCTTAATACCCCGTTCATTTTCTATTTCTAATGCAGATCTTATCTCTGGCTTGTTTATTGTTGCCTGATAATTGCTTTGCACAGATGTCATGCGCTGCACTAATGCAGGATATTCTGAGCTATATTTTGGCGAAGATCTTAGCAGATAATGTGTATCTATCATCTCTTGGCGAGCTTGAATAAACTGTTGAGGGAGAGTGCGATTATTAAATGCATTACTGCAAAGAGTTGACATCAATGAATATGAGCAGATTGTTGCACCTATTATCCCTGTATAAAATATTGCAGATGACTTGGCCATGAGCTGAACTACAGATAGAGGTATAAAAATATTAGGGTTTTAGATAAATTCTCAACGTTTTTTTATGTCGGGAACCGATGAAAACCACACCTTTCAAGGTGTGGTGGTTCCCGAGCATCTCCAAAAACGAGCGCCTGCAACAAACCTCGGCTTTTAAGCCGCAGTGGCGCATCGTTTTTTTATTTTTTCTCGGCTTTTTTCTCTTGAAGTAACTGCTTAACCCAATGTACCTCTCCTTGCACTGTCCTGAGAGGATGAGCAATATTAACTTTAGGCAGATGGAGTTGCTGTTTCTTTTTGCTTTCATTGATATGCTTGATGATAAAGAATGGAATTGCCAGACGCAAGATAGCTGCGAGAGAGAACACAATTATGAAAGGCTTCCCAAACCATATCGGTACAATATCCAGGAGAATGCCTCCAAGCAATGAACCCGCTACTACACCTATGCCTCCAAGGACGTTCATGTATGCTACACAAAGGCCCCTATGCTTTGGAGAGGTAGAATCATATGTGAAATTCATTATACCAATCACAAGTGCGGCGTTTGCAAGGCCCACTATCAATTGAGGAATAAATATTATTGCCCAGGGATTTGTGAGGAATATCCAGAGGATAGGATTCAGTCCAAACAACAGAGAAGATAGATAAAATAACCTCTTGTTACCGAATCTGTCAGAGAACCTTCCTATAATTGGAAGGAATAGAAGATAGAAAACAGATGAAGAGAGAGTTATCAGGGCGATGTATACATAATTGAACTGCAATTCTCTTAGCATATAGACTGCAAAGAAGGGAGAGGCTACCATTATAGCAAAATTGAAAAGAGCATATGAGACTGCGAATTTTCCATAATTATCATATCTCTTTATGAATGCCCAAAATGAAAAATGGTCTTCTTTCTTTATTTTTAGTCGTGGCTCGTATTGTTGATTGAATAAGGAGAATGAAGTGAATCTTGCGATACTTGCTATTGTGAAGAAAAGTGCAAATCCAAGCAGGACGAAACCGTTTGTCTTAAAAGAATCGAGTACAAATCCGCTTATTAAGAATAGCGAGATCCCAAACGATTCTGCGATCCTGCTTCTTCTGCTAAAATATCTTCCTCTCTCTTCCTGAGGTACTAAGTCGCCCATCCATGAGAACCATGCTGGATAGACAATTCCTCCTGCGATGACAATGAGGCCATAACCTATGATAAGAAAAGGGAGCATGTATGCAGAAAGGCCTTTCCATGAGAGGAATGCAATTAGTGCTAAAGGAAGCCAGAGAAATGCCTGCAGTCCGACGAATCTTCTGGCTATCTGCTTCCTTGAATAAGACCCCATGAGATGATTTCCATAGAGCTGTGCAAGCGGGCCTACGATACCTGCAAGTGCGCTTAGAAGACCTACAATTGTGGGTTGTGCCTTCAATTCAAGGGCGAAAAGAGAAATATAGTTGTCTCCAACAGCAGTCATCGATGCAGCAGCTGTCCCTTCCTTTATACTTGTATTGAGAGACTGCTTCTTTTTTTGCTCCTCTTTTTGCATCAAGCAGGAACGGCGAGAGTGATTATAAAGGTTTTTATGCCAAGGAACTTTAGCACCCATACCTCGATAATCTTCGATTCATGACGTTTTTATTGCTTCATCTATAGATGGAGGGCAGCCATGTAGGATTATCACATTCATGCTTTAGATCCCAAAATAAATACGACGTTTGTCTGATTGTGGAAGTGAGAGGACTGGAGCTTCACCTCTTTCGATTTTAGATCCAAGGGGGCTATCTCGCCGTATGTAAAAAATCCTGCGAGGGGCACATCTCTTCCTATGATATTTTGCACAGCAGTTATCTCTTCCTGGCTTCTACCTTCCAATACTGCTTTGCAACCAAAAGAAGAGAAGAACAATGCGCAAGCAGGTTTTGCCTTACCGAAATTATGGAGGGCTTGCTCTGCAGCCCTTGCGGCGCTTTCAATAACATCATTCCTTGATGCAGTTGCAATCGTTACCGAGGTTTTTTCGTGAATTGGAGAACCAAAAATAATTGACTTCTTATCAGGATGAATCTCAACTGGGGCCCTAAAAGGGGTGAAGAATTCTCCATCTCCTAGTTGAATCTGTCTGTCTGTCAGCCCTATAGGATATTCAGACCCTGAGGTCGGGAGTCTTGCAGAAAGCTCTTCGCCCAGCATCTTCTGATAGATATCTAGAGCAGGATCTCCATCCAATTCGAAGAGAGAGTTGACAATCGATTTTGTCACCTTGAGTTTGTTACCTATAGTCTTCCATCCTGACTTTATTCCTGATGCGGTGATAATATTTCCTGCAAGCAATATTCCTACAACTGAATCTTCGTAGACTTTCCCGTTGTGATATTGATGGGTTTTTTTAAAATCTCCCCTGTCTCCGAGGGCTCCTCCGAAGATTGGGAATGTTTCTCCCAAGACAGACTGGATACCCTTTATCAACTCTGAAAGATTTCCTGCTTTTCCGCCGGGGAAAAGGAAGAGTGTAGAAGGTTTTTTCTCTTTTAGTCTTTTGACCAATGACAGTGCTAATTGCTTTCCAGCCTTGAACTCGTTTCTCCTAAGATGCTGTTCTATTGCATGTGAAAAAGAGACTGACTGCATATACAATGCTAATATCACCACAGAGTCGTCGCTAACTCCCCATGTGGAAATCTCTCCTGCAGTTGTTCCTCCTATGAAAGGTGTGTTCTTAGTTATTGAAGTTATAGTGTCGAGAAGCTGTTGCTGAGGGTAAATTGGCGAGGCGAACACCATCATCAAGCTAGGAGGCTTACCAAGATGGCGCAGGGCTTTCTCTGCGGCTTCCTTCCCTGCTGATGACGCGTCTTTGGCTGTACTAACACCTACTCCTGCTTCTATCATGGTCTTTTTTTGTAAACGATTAACTTCCCTATATTGCTCGTGGTTTATAATTGTTTAGTTATTGAGTAGTTTCTACGGAAATTGCAATTCATTTCCACTCAAGTATTCCTTCTAAGAATTGACGATTCTCACTTAATATGATTCCAATGGAAGAGATAGTATCAAGCATTGAAAAAATAAATGGAAATTCACTTCTCTCGTAGTCATTCTTGCTAAATTCTAAAAGCAGCGTCATATTTATAAACTTGGTGAATATTATCTTTAAATTAATAAGATTGCAATTGCAGGGATAGTCCTTGCAATGCTTGTGATTGGAGTGCTTTCCTACTATTTATTCAATACTAAAAGTGAAAGTTATGACCGCGTGGTTCCTCAAATAGAAAATCCTGATTGGTATGACAAAATAACATTTATGGTTTGGAATGCTGAATTAACGAAAAACTCAGATGGTCAGTGGCTAACATTTGATACTCAGCGCAATACGGGCTTTGATGAGCTCAAGGTATTGTCGCTAAATGTATGGGTAGAAGATGTAGCGGGTCAATTTGTTGCAATACGATACGCATCGCCTTCAGCAAAAGCATTTGGTCTTGAAAGACAGAAAGTTTCCATTTCTATCTCGAATTCACTAAACCTTGGAAAAGTGGCACATATAAGAATCCAACCAGTTGTTACGTTACAAAACGGTAAAGAAGTATCAGGAAGATATGGTGATAAGATTTCTGTGAGTGAGAATTAATTGCTGACTAATCTGTTTAACCGCATTCAAATCACCTCATACGAAATTGCTTCCTGTACGATCTTAAGCAATGCTTCGTTTGTGAATGGTTTTTCAATAGCGTCAATTACACCCTCAATCTTCTTAGTGAACTCCTTTGTACCTATAATGGCAGTCATATAAACTATCCTTATCTTTCTCAGCTTGCTATTTTCCTTTATCTTCTTCACCAGCTCTATAGAAGGCATCCCTGGCATCCTTATATCAAGAAGGACAAGCTCTGGAAGAGGAGAAATTGTCTGAAGTTTCTTCCAACACTCGTCGGCAGTCTCTGATTCCTCGACTGCATAACCTTCTGACTCCAAAAGTATTCTGACTGTCTTCCTCAACGTTTGTTCATCGTCGACCACCATTATTGTTTTCATTTGTTGTGCAACTCCTGATTTCTATTTAAACTTTTTGTTCAAGATAGGAAGGGAAATAGTTAATGTTGAGCCTTCGTTCAGTTTGCTTTTGACAAAAATGTCTCCAAGATGTCTTTCTATAATTCTCTTGCAGATGTATAATCCAAGGCCCAGCCCTCCAAGGACTCGATTTGCTTTTGGGTCTATCTGGAATCTTTTAGTGAAAAGTTTTGGGATATTCTCTTTTGCTATTCCTATTCCATCGTCCTTTACACTGATGAGGATCTTTCCATACTCTTTCCTTGCACTTATCCAGATATGGCCATTCTCATTACCGTACTTGTATGAATTGGTTAACAGATTGAGAATGACCTGACCTAGCCTTGTCCTGTCAGCAGTTATCGTGATTGGCTCATCCGTTTCAAGAATCGCTTTCACGTTTCTCTGTTGGAGCATCACTTCACTTATATTTATAGTCTCTTTCAATAGTTCAGTAAGATTGAAGTCAGTGAAATCGTAGACTATTCTGTTTTCTTCTATCCTTGCAACATCTCCCATGTTCTTGACTATCATATTCAATCTTTTTGCATCTTCGAGGACTATTTTCATCGATTCCTCCTGCTTGTCTGTCAATGGGCCTAGTTTCTTCTGCGATATGAGGTCTATAAGAGAAGTTATACTTGTCAAAGGCGTTTTCATCTCGTGCCCTGCAAGATCCATGGAATCTATATTCTGGTCTTCTACACTCTTTTTTGCCTCAACAAGACCAATAGCTGACCTGACCATCTCGAGATTCTGAACTCTTAATTCTTGGGTCTGCTCATTCACCAGTCTCTCCATATCACTTCTAAAATTCTCAAGCTCTGTCACATCCCTAAAACTCCAGACTCTACCTATTGTCTTGTCATGCACTATAAGAGGGCGAGAGAATCTTTCTATTATTCTACCATCTCTTAAATTTAGTCTGTCAATATGATATTCAGATTGCTGGTTCTCACCTTTATGGGATAGAAGTGAAGAGGGGTCCTTCAACAGTCTTGCTGCAATATGCAAAGTTCTACTTATGTCTTTGTTTTTCGTCTTTGCAGGTATATTCCAAATGTGCGCAAACTGTTTGTTGAAATGAAGGACATTCTTTCTGTTATCTATTACTATTATCCCGTCTGCAGTAGACTCGAGGATGGATCTTAGGAGAGCTTCGTCTTTGGCTAAAGATTCCTTGGTTTCATGCAACTCTCTTATCGCAGAATGTAAGTGCTGATGGTCTATCTTTTCTTTTCTACGCAGAGATTCCAAGATACTATTTACAGATCTCTTTTTTGACATCACTCATTTAAGAAATTGCTATTTTTATACTTACCCCTAAGGGAACTACGTTCCCTTATATGTGTTCAACTTCTCTTAGATTCTCCTCACTTTAAAATTTCCTTCTGAAAATCTCTTTGGTACTGCTGTCCTTTATTAATCATGAGAGTGAAATTAATTCCTTATTAATTCATTTATTATGTCGGGAACCGATGAAAACCACACCTTTCAAGGTGTGGTGGTTCCCGAGCATCTCCAAAAACGAGCGCCTGCAACAAACCTCGGCTTTTAAGCCGAGGTGGCGCATCGTTTTTGTGATGGAATTAATATATTTTGATTTTTTGAGGTTTTATCGACGTTGTTTAAAATACGTGAAAATGATAGATATATTTAGATATAATAATATATTAAAAGATATATGCCTCAAAAAGTGTTATTAAGCATTCCATAACAAATGGTTGTCCATCTCAAACGCGAGCAAGAAGCTTTTGCTTATCCTTCTTTGCAGCAAGTCATCTTAGATGCTCTGCGTGAACACTGCTTTCTGCATAATCAAGGCAAAAAACCAAAAAAAGAGAAGCGGGAAGGCCCAAAGGTATTGACGAAGCATACATTATCTCCCATAAACTTCCATTCAGCAAGAAAGGCAAGGATATAGATCTTTAAATCTAGCTTATCTATGAGCTTATGTTATCTGCAGAGAAAGAGAAATGTTTAAATAACAGAATATGTTTTTGATACGATGAAAAGAGGAAACGCTGTCAAATTATCTGTTGCTATTGTCTTTACGACCCTTATTATATTCTCTTCGATTTCTCTATCTTCAGCATTTGGTCTTAGCGATATAGGAGATTGGTTCAGCAGCCTTTTTGGAAAGTCTAAAGCTACTGGGCAAGTAACTTCAGGAAGTGGAAGCGGTTCAGGAACAACATCTGACAGCGGATATTTGAAAATTTATGTAGCCGACAGTGTTACAAGTTCGCGCATTACTAATGCAAATGTTGTTGCGACGAGAGGAAGTAGTACTTATACTGCCTCATTTGATGGTACTTTCTATGTTTTTTCTAATATTCCTGTGGAGAGTTATACTATAAGCATAAGCGCATCAGGTTATCAATCAAAGAGCGAGACTGCTTATTCTGGAACTTCGGTTAGCACAGGCGTTGCTATGTATCTGACTGCATTGGCGAGCGGTTCAGGAAGTGGAAGCGGTTCAGGCTCTGGAACAACAAGCACATCAAAAGGAACTATAGGATTTTATGTTATTGATTCTTCTATAGGAAGCGGTTCAGGCACTCTTGGCT
Organism: Candidatus Pacearchaeota archaeon; assembly: GCA_016866975.1. Taxonomy (GTDB): domain Archaea; phylum Nanobdellota; class Nanobdellia; order Pacearchaeales; family GW2011-AR1; genus VGKP01. The sequence goes on along the minus strand of VGKP01000012.1, from coordinate 7,114 downwards.
CTATCAGTGGCGCAAGTGTGAAGCTACAGTCTGGAGGAGCGATATATTCCCCTTATCTTGAAAATGGCCGTCTAGTCTTCTCAAATATTCCTGCAGGCACATATACTGCAACTGCAAGCGCTTCAGGATTTAACTCTGTTTCTAAGAGTGTCTATGTAGGATCTGGGACCAATTCTGATGTGACTTTCTCTTTATCTAAGTCTTCTACTACTGCGGCAGCAGTGTGTGGAAATGGACTTAAAGAAGGAGGAGAGAACTGTGACCTTGGAACAGCCAATGGAGCATGCCCTAAGTTGTGCAGTGCAACATGTACTATAAATGTTTGTACAACTATTACTTCCTCAACAGATAGAAATATCTGTGATGGTCTCAGCCTCTCTGTCCAGGCAAAAATCCCTCGCTTTATCGACAGCCTTACTCATGGTTATTATATGGCTAGAATTGAAGGACAATCTCTTGCACTTGGTAATTATACTTTTATCTCTTCTCCATATCACCAGGATAAAGTCAGGGTACTGCAATTGACTTCCATACCCTATGGTACTATTGGGGCGACAGCTGGAGCCAATGTCGTTTTCATGGATGCTTTTACCGGTGAGGAGTTTAAGTTTAATACGGGATACGAGAATGCTACTTCAGGGTATATAGATGGGTATCTTTATCATGTTGCTGCTTATCGCTCAGCAGGAGCCAATAAGTTTGACCGTGTGAATATAACTTGGGGAGATGGTGCTGTTGCAGGGTTTGAAGGCAAGCAAAGAGATATTTTGCAGTGTTACTCTAATGCTACTATAATTACTTCGACTAAGAAGCTTCAAGACGCTAATCTCTGTACTAATCAAAGTGATAATCAGCAAGCTACAGGTAAGGATTCTAGTGGTGCTCAAATTACAGTTCATACGGGACTTGATGCTGTAACTATAAGTAATGAGGGAGATTATGTGAATATACAGAGGTCTTCAGATGGGCTCGGCCTTAGAGCAGATTTTGTATCTGCTCTTGCTCCTGACAAAGTAAGTAATTTTGTCTATGCCAGTGATTGGGATCGCGTTCTTAATAGTCTCGCATATCCGACTTTGGGAATAGATGGATCTGGATCAGGTCATATTTTTAAAGAAGGAGATAATATTTCATTAGGCGACTTTATTGTTGTTGATGCAGATGACAAGGGAAGAATCTTACAACTTATTGCAATCGGCAGTGCGACAAGCCGCGCAGATAAAACAGTATTCAAAGATGCCTTGACTGGAGAGGTATTTTCTTTCACGACTGGAGTGGATAATAAGACCTCAGGAATTATCGATGGGCAGACTTACTATGTTTATGCTGAAACTCGTCGTTTAGGAAGACTTGGAACATATGTTAATCTTACTTGGGGTGTTGGGGCATCCTATGGATACGTGGGTACTGACTCTCTTATTTCTAAAGTCAAGTTGAAGAATGGAAATTGGATTGCTTTTGGCACTATTGCTAGTTTGTCTAAGGACTATAGTCTTAATTTGAGCGACTTCCGTATTGGAGGAGACTTGCAATTGAATGATCCTGCACTCTTATTTATCAAGAAGAATGGCGACATGATATTGGTTCCAACAGTACTTGAAGGCACAACTACAAGATTCCTTACACCTGGCAAGCCAATGATTTCAAGTATACCTGCTCCTTGTTCAGGAGGCGGAGGACCAATAAGTTCATGTACTGATCCTCGTGCCTTGAATATTGATGAGGGTCAGATTAAGACTTTTTATGATAATGAGGGAATTATGGGGAACATAGGCAAGAGTCATACTATTAGTCTCAAAGGCACTTTAAGTTCGACCTCTGCAAAATTGGTTATTGATGGAGTAGCTAAAGAGTTTGGAAAAGGAACTCAACAAAGTTTTGGGTTTGATGGGTCTGGAAAATTTACTCTTTACTTAAGTGATGTTTACCATGCAACTAAGACTGGAACTCAAAGTTCTGTTCAAGTCCTATTACTTGATGCGCGGTCTTATGAGGCTACTTGTGAAAGGCAAGTTACCGTTTTGGAAGGGGAGAGAGCTAAAGTTTCTGAAATCAATGGGGGATTACATACGGTTAGTCTTAAGGGTACCTCAAGTCCAACATCTGCAACCTTAATTATTGATGAAGAGTCAAGAAATGTCGGAAAAACAGGGATTTATGATATCAAGCAATTCAATAATCCAGTTAATAACTTTCCCATTATCTTTTATGTTGCCGATATTTTCCATGCAACTAAGACTGGAACTCAAAGTTCTATTACTTTATTGATTTTAGATTCAGGTTCTGTTTCAGTTACGAGTGGGGGCGGAGGAAGTACAGGTACGACAACTGGAACGACTACGACAACTGGAAAGACATCCTGCAGAAGCAATGAGTGCGACTACAAGGGAGATTGCATTATACAAAGCACAAGGAAAAATGGATTGTACTGCAGTACTAATGGATTGATGGTTAACCAGAAAGCTAAAGATGATGTATGCGAGAATAACTGGGAATGTGGCTCTAATGCTTGTATAGATGGCACCTGCGTTGAACAAGGGTTCTGGGAGAAGTTTGTGAGTTGGTGGAGAGGGTTATTTGGAGGAGGAAATAAGAAAGAGATATTGCCTAAAGTTATTGAAGGATTTGTAAGAGAATCTTCTGTGCAGGAGCAGAAAGAGTTTTGTACTGATGTTAGCAACGAACCTAGTGCTGCGGCTGCAGGATTGAAGGGAGAGTATTGTGTGAAGGGTAGCTATGCAATATACGAAGCAAAGCAAGATAGCAGCAAGTCATATCAGGTATCTTATGTTGGTGTTACTAGAGGGGAAGATATAGTTAAGAAGATGGTATCTAATCTCAAGGAATCCTTTGAAGAAAGCAATAAAGGAGTGGAGTTAGTCCAAGTAGATGATGGAGGAGTATTATGGTATATTAAAGGAAGTGAATATAGCCTTATATTTATGCAGCCAGTTGGATCTGCTGAAGGGTTTAAGAAATTGGGTACAAGTGATTCTATTGTTCAGGCATTCAAGAGAAGATTTGATACTGATTATGGTGTTATGAAGCAGTTTGCTTCTGTTACTCCTAATCCAAATCAAGGCGGAGGACCAATAAGTTCATGTATTGATCCTCGTTCTTTGATGATTGAAGAAGGTAAGACGAAGGTGTTTTATGATAATAATGGTTATAAACACACTATCACTCTGAAAGGTACTTCAAGTGCAACTTCCGCAACTTTGATTGTTGATGGTGAAGTACGAGAATTTGGTAAGGGAACTCAGAGAGTTTTTGGTGATTCTCAGAAGGGTACTTTTACACTTTATCTTGGAGATGTATTCCATGCAACAAAGACAGGAGTAATAGGCAATGTGCAAGTGCTTCTGCTAGATGGTTCTTCTCCCGAGGCTACCTGCGAACAGCAGTATACTATTTTGGAAGGTGAGAGTATAACTCTCAGCGATATTTATGGAACGAAACATACTGTAACTTTGAAAGGTACTTCAAGTGCAACTTCCGCAACTTTGATTATTGATGGGAGATCAAAGAATGTTGGTAAGACAGGAATTTATGATGTTCCAGTTTCCAATGATCCTTTAAACAATAATCCTATTGTGTTTTATGTGACGGATGTTTTCCATGCGACAAAGACAGGAACAGTGGGATCAATTACTATATTAATATTGGATTGGGGCTTTTCGGGTAGAGGAGGCGGAGGAGAAATCAGAAAATCTGGAGACATAATAATTGATACTGACAATGATATCCATGCAAGAATTACTTTCCCATATGCAAGTGGTGGCGGTAAAGTAAGTCAATTATTTTATGCGAGAGATAAGGATGGAATTGCAAATTCACGATTTGACCAAATCGAGTTGGCAGATAGTAAAGGATATAAGATTCATGTTAAGGAAGGAGGAAATCTAAGTCTTTATGATGTTGTTTTAGTCAATGCAGGAGGCAATGGGAGAATATTACAACTAATGTCTATTGGAGGAGGGACGAGTGCAACTAATAAAACTGTTTTTAGGGATTATTTCACCGATCAACAATTTGAGTTTACAACTGGAGTTATGAATGGTACTTCATCCAATATTGATGGTTATACTTACTATGTAGCTACAACTTCAACAGGGGGCAATGGAAGAAGCGCAAATATAACTTGGGGTAATGGTGCACGATCAGGAAGTGTAGGGTTTGAAACTACACTCTATCCGAAGATTCAATTAACTGGAGGAGCTTGGTTTACCATATTATCTACAGGTTCTTATGAAAATGAGAATAGCGTTATTCTCGATAGAGCTGTTACTTATCAATTACCCAATGCTGATGGAATTGTTTTAGGCAAAGGAAAGAGAGTACAGGATACTGACCTTCCCCCACGATTTCATGATGTTACCTATTTCACTGCTGGAAAAATTACATATCCTGTTTCTTGGCGAGTTGATCAGAATATTGGGTGGATGCTTAATATCTCTTTTGATCCTGATGACCCTGTTCTTTCTCACTATCGCGGTCAAGGATGTAGATTTGAGGGTAATGGTCCTGCAATTTTAATCGGTGATTCTAGCGGTGAGCTTCATTGTATTCCATTAAAAAATGAAGGGGCGGGTATCATAATGCCTGCAATTGATACAAATGTCGTTTCTTCTGAAAAATTAAACTTCAGGACGAGACAAGATATCAATACAATAAGTGAAGCTATGACAACTTCTGGAGCATTGATTCAGGTTGACTCTACTGGTAATAATAGAGTGACTTTCTTCTTGAATGGTGTCTCTTCGGGCAGAGGCGGAGGAAGTACAGAAACTGGAACTGCCGGAATTATGATATGGGTTGTTAATGATGATCAGATAACCATGAGTGATGCTATAGTAACATTATCAAAAGATGGCAAGTCATATTCGTCAAAGATTAATCAATTAAAAAGCGGAGCAAGCTCTATTCCAATATATGAGTTTTCAAATGTTCCGGAAGGGACATATTCTCTTGAAATTGCAGCAAAAGGATATACAACGAGGAAAGCAACAATTAAGGTTACTGCGGGAGAAGATGGAAATGTACCTGGATATCCTGATATGTTGAGATTTATGTTATTCACCGGGCCTTAAATAAGAGATATTAAGTAAAGGAACTTGACGAAAACTCCACACTCTTCAGGAACCTACTGTTTTTGATGGCCATTAAGGATTAGTAAATATCGAGAATTATTAATTCTTTACTGCCATAGTGGATTCACATTCTCGAGGTTCAAGGTGTGGTGGCGCATCGCGCTTTTGATTTTTACATAAGAATAATTTATATACGTGCATGTATGCATGCATACATGGTAAAAGTGATAAGCATCTCAGATGAGGCATATGCGGAACTAAGAAAAGTGAATGCAAAGAAATCGTTTACTGAGATTCTTCTTCAGATTCTCTGAGAGAGAAAAAAGAAATCTCTTCTCGAGTTTGCTGGTATCTGGGATACAGATTTTGCTGATGAGATAAAGAAAGAGATTTATGAGAGTAGAAAACTTCCTTCTAGAAGATTCCAATAATGGTCCGCATAGATACAGATATTATCATTAATCTTTTTAGGAAAGGCCCTTCAACAATGCAACTCCTTTCTCGATTAGAAAAAACAAATCATCTGTTTTCAACAACATGCATCAATACTTTTGAAATATGGAGAGGCATTCTCAAGTCACGCACAGAAGAAGAAAAAAGAAATGCTATTGAGTTTTTAGAACGTTTGGCCCACTTTGAATTTTCGTATGCCGCTTCCCAAAAGGCAGCAGAAATTTTAGAAGATCTTAAAAAAAGAGGAGAGATGATCGAATTAACAGATATTTTAATTGCTGCTATTTGTATGGTTCAAGATGAGTCTCTTTTGACAATAAATACAAAACACTTCTCAAAAATACAAGGGCTCAAATTGACTCCTTTAGTATAGAAATATTTAAATAGTTTCGTATATACGGTATAAACATGGTCGAAGTTACTACACGCATCCTTAAATGGGGCAATTCGTATGGAATAGTTATTCCTCAGGAAGTTGTGAAAAGAAAAGGCCTTAAAGAAGGGGAAGAAGTTGACGCTATTCTTATTAAAAAAGGGAACGTATTAAAAGAGACATTTGGCACAGCCAAATCTAAGAAATCTATAGATAAAATGCTTAAAGAGGCAGATAAAGAACTTTATGACATCTAAATTTATTTTTGACACTTATGCACTTTTTGCAATCATTCAAGGCAATGAAAACTATAAGCCTTATCTTGATAGCAATGTAGTAATTAATAATTTTATTTTTGCAGAGTTTTGCTACAATCTCTATAAAGAGGAAGAGCCCTTGTTAAGGGGATATATAGACAAGTATTCAAAATTTATTTCCTCAGTTAATCCTGAATGGATAGAAGAAGCAATGAAGTTTAGATTAGCCTGGAAAAACAGGAATGTGTCAATTACAGACTGCATAGGATATATAATGGCTAAACGCACAGGGATTCCATTTCTTACAGGCGATAAAGAGTTTAAGAGTCTTGAAGGTGTTGAGTTTGTGAAATAATTTTATTGCAGTATAGAAATATTTAAATAGTCTGGTATATACGGTTTGTGTATACACAGGAGACATACAGAATGGATATATTTGATGCTCAGATTTTATGCAAACAATGCAAGAAAGAGATGAATAAGACTATAGTTGAAAGAGATGGTTTTGAGTTGAGAGCAGTTGAATGTTCTCAATGCAAGCAGCAGATAATACACCCTGCAGACATTAATGGACTGGAACATTTTAAAGAGCTTAGGAATAAGACATTTAATGTAAAATTAAGAATTGTGGGAAATAGCCATGCTATAAGCATTCCAAAAGAAATGGTTGAATTTATTGAAGATCAACATAGGCAAATGAGAAGACAGATGGATGATATGGTCAGATTATGTTTTGAGGATTTTGATACGATTAGAGTGAGGTTTGGACCATGAGTAACCTAAGAACCTACGGTTCTTGTGGGTCAACTCCCTTCCTAAGAACCTACGGTTCTTGTGGGTCAACTCCCTTCCTAAGAACCTACGGTTCTTGTGGGTCAACTCCCTTCCTAAGAACCTACGGTTCTTGTGGGTCAACTCCCTTCCTAAGAACCTACGGTTCT
>VGKP01000011.1 GCA_016866975.1 Candidatus Pacearchaeota archaeon | reverse complement strand
AATTAAAATAGCAAAATATTATAAGGTCTGGATTATTTTTAATATGGGAGTAAAAAAGAATGTTTGAGATGTTGTTGAGTCCTAAGAAGGCAGAGAGAAGGCCATGGGAACTTTTTTTTGTTGGTGCATTTTATGCCAGCATTTCCCTGTTACTTGTAAATTGGATGTTTTCTGCCGATCCGGTGCTGTCAAAATATTCTGGAATACTAATAGTGACATTTACAGTTATGTTCTCCTTGCCATTCGTATACTTCACAATAAGATATGAAGAGAAAAAGATCACAAAAGATAAGACTATTCAGAGACTGCTTGGCGAGCATAAAAATGCCATATTCGCTTTCTTATGGTTATTTGTAGGATTTGTTGTTGCGTTCTCATTCTGGTATATTGTATTATCATCGGCCTCAAGTTTCCAGGCACAGATAGAGACTTTCTGCATGATAAATAGGCCAAATAACTTCAACGATTGCGTCACACAGTATGGGATAAAGAAATCTGGAGTAATAAACGCCAACGTACTGTCCGAGACAGATAGGTTCAGAGCTATATTCTCGAATAATCTCTCTGTCCTAATGTTCACTCTAATATTCTCATTAATATTTGGAGCAGGAGCTATATTTGTCCTTGCTTGGAACGCAAGTGTCATTGCAGCTGCGATAGGGATTTTCGCTCGATCAAATATTTCTGCAATGCCCTGTGGGTTATTTCGTTACCTAATTCATGGGATACCTGAGATAGCGGCATATTTCATTGTCGCCCTCGCGGGAGGTATAGTCTCTACAGCGGTAATAAGGCACGAGTGGGGAACTGACAAATTCTGGGAAGTCTTGGAGGATTCATTAAGCCTTGTATTAGTTTCGATAGTCGTACTTCTTGGAGCTGGCCTTATAGAAGTATGGATAACCCCGGATCTTGTTCCAAAAATTTGCCCAAGATGATGACTGTTAATGTCTGGGTAACTCCAAAGTTATTCTAAGCTAAATTGTGAAACTTTAAATAGTCCTCCTGCGCTTTGTTAAAGATAAAAGATGGAAGAAGACAAACTAATCCATGAGCGCAAGAAACTAGTTATAGATTTTCTTAAAAGAGATATATTGTTCTCATCATTCCTGACAATAGCTGCCATTAGTCTATCCATTAGTATTTGGGTAAAAAGCGGCCTGTTTAACCCAAACATTGGCTTTGCCCCAATAGCTTATTTTGCATCTATAGCTTATGCATGGAACCCAGGAGATTGGTTTCTTCTTGCACTACTTGCTTCATTATCTGCGGCATGCGTCTATTATAGGAAAGACAAGTATGCGTTTTATCCATTATTTGCATGGATTGTGTGGATTTCCATAAAGATAAGGACCCTGCCAATGAGCATCAACCCTGGGACTGGAAAACCTGGACTGTGGGACATCTCGAGAGACACTTGGACCCTTGGTCCAGACCTAGACCCATTCTTATTCTTAAGATGGATGAAGGATATAGTGGCAAATGGATCCTTATTTGAGATTGACCCTATGAGATATGTTCCTATAGGGTTCAATACTTCAGAAGAATTAATCCTTCACCCTATTCTTATGGCTTGGTTCCATAAACTAGCTAGTGCATTTGGAAGCACATCTGTTGAATATTCAGCGATAATATATCCTGTATTTATGTTTGCTCTCGGGATAATAACTTTCTTTTTCCTTGTAAGAGAAATGTTTAGAGATGAGCTTGGTGAGAACACGTCAAGTGCAATCGCTTTATTTGCATCATTTATCCTGACTGTTATACCTGTACTCTTACCTAGAACAGTGGCGGGAATACCTGAAAAAGAAGTGAGTGCATTACCATTCCTTTTCTTAGCATTCTATTTCTTCCTTCTTGCTTGGAAGGCTAAGGAAAATCTGCCCAGATATTTATATGCTATACTGTCTGCCATAACTACAGCTGCAATGGCCCTCGTATGGGGAGGATACATCTATATTTATATTACTATCGGCCTTGCTGCAACAGTTCTATTCCTTGTAGGACAAACCCATAGACACTCGGTATTCATCTATGGACTATGGCTTCTGGGATCGATGGGCATTACTGCAGCTTTCACAAAACGTTATACTTTCATGGGCTTACTTACTTCTACAACAACTGGGATAGCCACTTTTATACTAGTAGTAATGGTAGTGGATTTTGCGTTAAGGGAGACCCCCTTGAAGAAATTTATTGAGAGAGGGAAACTGTCGCATCTTCCAAATCAACTCATAGCAATAGGTATTGCTCTTGTGTGTATTCTTGCAGGATCTCTTGCTCTTGGTCCTAATTTCATACAAGGAAAAGTACAAAATGTAGTGAATCAACTTGTAACACCAACTACTGACAGACTTGGAGTAACTGTTGCTGAAAACAGGCAACCGTTCTTTGATGAATGGGCAGGCAATTTTGGACCCTCATTCTACAGTTTGTTCACATTCTTAACATTTAATTGGTTCAAAGTCTCGCAAAGCACAGCAAGTTCCTGGTCTCAAATACCTTTGTTCTTCTGGCTATTCTTTTTTGGATCAGTACTATTGTTTTTCTCAATGGTCAAATCTTTCTCAATCAAGGAAAGACTAGTGATGACTGGAGGTTACCTTGGATTCCTATTTGCACTCATATTCAGTAGGTATAGGGGAGACAGTGTGCTTAATGGAACAAGTTCAATGAGTTTGTTGTTATATGGTCTAGGATTTCTTCTACTTGTATTTGTATTAGGCTGGCCAGGGATGGCAAAAACTGCCAAAACAAAGCTATATTATCAAATAGCAGGAGCATCATTCTTATTTTACATGATTTGGATACTTTATTTCAAAGATTCTACTTTCTTCATGATATTATCAGGAATGCTTATTGCCTGCTTTGGTGCCTTTTCTTTGATAGGTATATCAAAGGAAGAAAGATTTAAGACACTTAATCCTGGGACAGTGATGTTATTTGCATTCTTCTTCCTTAGCATCATATCAGCTAGAGGAGCAGTGAGACTTATTATGGTCCTGGCTATCCCTGCCGCAATAATAGTTGCATATCTTGTAATAACTAGCATAAAGGCTTACAGAGTAAAGGAAAAAGGATGGAAAATAATAGCGATAATCATCATGATTATGATCCTTGTGTCTTCTCTTTTTGCAGCCTATAATTTCTATCAAGCAAGCAGAGGGGGAGCCCAGGGAAGTATACCTTACTCGTATACTTTCCAATGGCAGAAAGCCATGGGGTGGGTGAGAGACAATACACCTCAAAATGCTGTATTCGGGCATTGGTGGGATTATGGATACTGGCTACAATCCATAGGAGACAGAGCTACCGTATTGGATGGAGGAAATGCGATACCTTACTGGAACTTTCTTATGGGGAGATATGCATTGACAGCTCCCCCAGAAGAACAAATGGAAGTATTGAGCTATCTCTATACTCATAAGACGACCCACTTCCTAATAGATTCCTCGGACATTGGAAAGTATACTGCTTTCTCCAGCATAGGTTCTGATCTTAGTGGAGATAGAAGAAGCTGGATACAAACAATGACTCGTTCTCCTGTAGATTTTAAAGAAGTAAAGAATGGTACCAAGGTATTTTATTATCCTGGGGCGCAAAAATATCAATCCATAATACCATTAGACGGAGACATACTTTATACTCAGAACCAGACTAATGGGACCAGTACTGTTTCTATCCTTGCAGACAGATCAGGTATAATTGGAATAAGCATAGAGATGGACCCGCAAGGCAATCTGAGAGGACCTGCTCAAGGAATATATGTATATAGGCAAAAAGATCAACAGAAAGAAGAATCTTTTCCATTAAGATATGCTTTCTATAATGACACATTCTATGACTTTGGCTCTGGAATAGATGCTGGAGTGTTTTTCATGAACAATTTACAACCTAATGGGGAAAGAATAGGTCTTGAGAAAGATGGCGCGTTATTATACTTAAGCTCGAAAACTGTAAGGTCCCAGCTTGCAAGACTTTATCTTTACAAAGAGGATAATCTTTATTTCAAGCTTGTCCATACTCAAGACTCTCCAATTGTAGAACAGATAAGACCGCAAGCAGTTGGAACTGATATCGGAGACATTGTATTTTATCAAGGAGTGCAAGGACCTATAAGAATATGGGAGATAAATTATCCTGATGATATACAAACCAATTCTACGTATCTCCAGAAAAACTTCCAAGACTTAAGGCTGGCAAGATAATGGCAGATCTAATACTTATATTACCTTTGTTGATAAGTTTCCTGGTAACTTTGTTCTCTTTGAAAATATGGATACAGAAGGCACATTCAATAAATCTTGAATGGGAAGACATGAATAAGCTAAAGAGAGGGAAAGTGGCTGGCTCTGGTGGAATAATGGTCATGCTAGGATTTCTATTCGGAGCAATGTTTTTTGTGGCTTATCAGACATTCTTTTTTACTACAGATAACCTTGCTGACATACTTGCACTCCTTCTCGTAGTCGTATTTGCCTCTGGAATAGGATTTATTGATGACCTTCTTGGATGGAGATCTGGGGGCCTGTCAAGGAAATCTAGGCTAGCCGTGCTCCTCTTCGTGTCTGTTCCATTAATTGCTATAAATGCCGGAAGAGCTGATATCAATATCCCTATTCTTGGAGCTGTAAATATAGGAGTATTGTATTCTTTGATATTAGTGCCAATAGGAGTAGTTGGTGCTACTTCGACATATAATTTTCTAGCAGGCTATAATGGGCTTGAGGCCGGACAAGGAGTGCTTATCCTGTCTGCATTAGGTATTGTGGCTTTATTCACAAATGCTGCATGGTTATCTTTGATAGCTTTCTGCATGGTGGCTGCCCTTCTTGCATTTTTACTATTCAATTTCTGCCCTGCCCAAGTATTTCCAGGAGATGTGATGACTTATGCCATAGGCAGCCTGATAGCTACTATGGCGATTTTGGGGAATTTTGAGAAGATAGCAATATTCTTCTTTATACCGTATATAATAGAAACCGTATTGAAATCTAGAGGAAAGCTTGTAAAATACTCATTTGGCAAGCCCCAGAAAGATGGTACATTGAACGAGCCCTATGATAAAATATACGGTCTTGAACATTTTGCAATAAGAATATTGAAGAACATTAATATTCCTTCTACTGAAAAAAATGTAGTCTATCTATTATGGTGCTTCCAACTAGCAGTAATATTAATTGGATTCTGGTTATTTAAGGACGGGATATTTATATCATGAATTTTGACGTAAAGAAACATATGAAGAGGCCGATAGTAAAAGGAAGCATAATACTTCTAATAACATTCGGGATATTCAACGCCCTGAATTATGTTTTCCATTTCACTATGCTGCATCTCCTTACAGTCGCAGAGTATGGTATTGTAGCTACTTTATTTTCAGTCATTTATATATTCGGTATATTCACAGAATCTATACAGACCATAATCACTAAATACACATCAACTGAAAAAGATCCTGGAAAGCTAAAGAATATAATAATGCGCTCTGGAAGGAAAGCTATTTCTGTATCTTTTATGCTCTTCGTTTTATATCTTATCTTGTCTATCTTCCTCTCACCTCTTCTAAAAATACCCTACTTACTTTTTGCAATAACTGGAGTAATGATATTTACTTCCTTCCTCCTACCTATAACAAGGGGAGTGATGCAGGGAAGGCAGAGATTTCTTTCCCTTGGAGTCAGCATGATGATAGAATCTGTTGTAAAGTTGGGATTTGCTGTGGCTCTTGTATTGTGGGGATGGAAAGTATACGGTGCTATGACTGCGAGTGCCCTGGGAGTCGTCATGGCGTTGCTCCTCTCATTTGCCGACAAGGATATAAGAAAGATATTAAAGTCTAAAGAGAAAAAAGCAATGACTGTAGGAATAAGAGGTTATTCATTACCTGTTTTTATAATAACTTTCACAGTTTTGGCATTCTATAGTTTAGATATATTCATAGCAAAAATAGTGTTTGACGCTGAGACTGCAGGATATTATGCACTTGCAGCTATTCTTGCTAAGACAATATTCTTTGGCACGTACCCTATAGGAAAAGCTATGTTTCCACTATCTGCTGAAGATGAGAGAAGAAAGAAAAACCCTGGCACATTCAAAAATGCGCTGATATTATTATTATTGTGTATAATTTCTGCCCTGACATTCATCTATTTCTTTCCAGACTTTCTAATATGGCTATCCTCAGGAAAGAGTGCACCATTATCTCAGTCTATACTCTTCATATTGGGATTGGGAACCAGCGTCCTATCCCTTACAAATATGACATTATTATACAAGTTATCAAAAGGAATGACTAAGGGCGCTGGATTTGCCCTCGTATTCTTGGCATTGGAAATAGTCCTGCTATTCACGTTCTCGCATTCATTACAACAGTTTTCTCTTGCTTTCCTTACCGCAAATATATGTTTTCTTTGGTGGGCAACGACTTTCCTGAGTGAAGAGAGAAAAAATTAAGCCCTGCTTATCCTTATCTTAAATAGAACCCATAAAGCAGAGAACCCGTCTCTCCAGCTTATTTTCTTTCCTTCAGTCTTAGATCTTGGATTGTAAGTTATAGGTATCTCTTTTATATTATACCCTTTCCTCAATATCTTAGCAGTAATCTCTGGTTCAAGATCAAAATTGTTCCTAGTTATTTTAAGTTCCCTGAAAATCTTTGTGGGGATAAGCTTGTAACAAGTCTCCATATCAGTTATGACTCTGCCATATAAAATACTGGTCATAAAGCTTAGAAATACATTGCCCAAGTAATATAAGATATAAGAGGCCTTATTATCTCTTTTAAGTATCCTGGAACCATAGACCACTTCAGACTTTCTCTTATTGTATTCTGCTATGAGTGTCTCTATTTCCTCTGGAAGATATTCCAAGTCCGCATCTTGGATTATAGAAAGGTCTCCTGTTGCATGAGATAGAGCCATCTTAATTGCAGAGCCTTTACCACCATTCTCCTTGGAGTAAAATTTCCAAGATGTGCCTTTTGATGATTTGTTCTTCTTAAGAAAAGATCTAATTATTTCCTCTGAATTATCTTTGCTCCCATCATTTACTATGATAATCTCTTTTGCCAATCCAAGGTCTACCTTCTTTATCCTCTCAAGAACTGCAAGGATTGTTTTTTCTTCGTTGTATACTGGAATCAAGATTGAAAGTCTCATTTTACTCGTCAAGGAGCCATTTCACCGCTAAAAGGGCTGTGATGAATGCAAGAATTATGGCTAGGTATTGTATGGCATGGGCGATAAGATCTATTAGGCTATCTAAGGGATTATCTACATAATATTTGTCAAATGGTATGGCTATGTCTTCATCGTAACCTATTGGGTAAAGGAACCAAACCTTGCTTGAATCCAAAGAGTGTGAAATGGAAGGGTCTATAGGGATGGTTGTCTTATAGACCTTAAAATGAACTGTCTTTGGTTTAGATATTCCTGGAAAATAAGAAGGTTCGAAAGAAGTGCTCAAAATTTCTTTTTGTAGTTTGCCCTGTGTGCTGAATATCTCGACAATATTCTCCATGCTCTGATTAAATTGTGGCTGGTCCTTAATAGTGCCCCATCCGCAATCATCTACTGCGCACTCTATAAAATAAGTTTCAGTCTGAACTGCCCTCCCAGATTTCTGAGAGGCTTCTACAATCTGAGGAAGATAGGCTGCCTCGGCGTATGTTTTACCATTTAATGCCCAATGTATTTGGCCTCTATAAATCCTGGAATCTGCAAAAACAAAAGCTTTGTCAGGAATTGATTGCTCCTTATAATTCATAAGTTGGCCCACCTCGCTTTGAATGTAAAATGGACTCATGGCATATGGTGTTTTGTAACCTAACCAGAATAAACTAAATAATAACAAGATCATGATAATATAACGTAGTCTAAATGCCCTTATCTTTTTTGATATTAACCCGTGCATCTCACTCAAGAAGATGCCTGCTGGAGGAATGAATAACAAAAGTAGAAATATATAATGCTTAGCAAGAAGGATACGGGATGCCAGATAAGCAAAGACCAATACTAATACTAAAATAGAAAGAATTGGATACGCCTTCTGTTTTCTGTACACTAGAAAGATAATACCCAATATGCCAGCTAGAAGGATTATAGGGTCATTGTTCCAGATAAATGTGAATGCATAAATAGAAGATGGTCTTGGATCACCTCCCAAATGCATGGAATTGCCTAAAAAGAATCCACGCCAATCAGCACCGTGACCAAAGCCTGTATCCCAAGAGTAATGGGGGGCACCATTAGAAAATAATTTTTCAGTGTCAATTATGGGGGACAAGATTGTACCCATAATACCTTTGCCCTCTCCTGCCTTTGTGCCAAGCGCATTGGTGTATATTAGGTCCATTATTCCTTTCTCTTTGTACAGAAGGTAATTATGAGTTAAGCTTGGTATTGCAAATATGCCTGCACAAATTATGAATATAGTAAGGAGCTTGAGATGACTCTTTGTCAGTGCTTGCTTATTAATAGACTTGTTGTGGTATAATGCGTATACGACTAATACAGGCACAAATAATAATGTATATACTTTTGTCATCAATGCCAGCCCCAAAACTATGCCGCTAGATGCAAAGTGAATTGCCTTTCCAGTCTTTATTGCCTTAAAAAAGACAGTCATGCTCATCAAAACGAAAAACATAGCCATGACATCCATCTCGGACACAGTATATTTTATGTGGAAAGGTGATATTGCAAGCAATAGAGATGCTACAAGGGCAGCCTTGGTATCTGAGAATTCCCTAGTTAGAAAGAATATTGCGATTATTGACAGGCTTCCGAACAACAAGGCAGCCATCCTTGAGCCTAATTGAGATGCACCAAAAATATTATAGAATATATCTGTAACTGCATACCAGAGAGATGCTGACTGGTCGTAAACGACCAGCTTGCCTGAGCTTAGAAATTCTATGGCGTGTACACTAAAATGCATATCGTCTGCAGATACTCCAAGATTAATAGCCCCGACAAGACGCAACACAAATCCCAAAAGGATTATCAAAAGAAGGTAGAACTTAGTCCTGTCTTTTGAGAAGAATATTCCCCATACCTTATCCAACCATTTTTCATAAAATCCCATTATGAGGCTATGCCAGAGCGATATTTAAAAGTTGTTCTCGAACTTATAAGCCACAAACTAAGAGGAAATCAAGAACTTTGGCTCATAATGTATTGAAAATCATATTAAAGAGTAATCATACACAAAGTTTTAAAGCAAGTTGACCTAGAATGATAATGCAGAGAATTGCTATAATAATACCGGCCTATAATGAAGAGAAGAGGATTGGGCCTACGCTTGAAAGTTACACATCATTCTTTGATTCTATCGAGAAGAAAGGGGAACTGAAATACACACTCTTGGTAGTGGTCAATAACTCTAAAGACAAGACTATAGACATAGTGAAGGCCTTCGCGAAGAAAAACAAGCATATCCAATATCTGGACCTAATAAGGGGAGGAAAAGGCTATGCTACCATTGAAGGATTTAAGAAAGCATTAAAAGGAGATTATGATGGGATAGGATTTGTAGATGCGGACAGTTCTACCCCTCCTCAAGCATATCTCGACCTCATCAATGCCCTTCCAGGATGGGATGGAGTTATAGCTAGCAGATGGATGAAGGGGAGCACAGTAAAGACTCCTCAGACGTTTTTTAGAAGAATCCTAAGCAGAGGATTCAATATATTGAACAGAGGAATACTTTTTTTACACTTTACGGACACGCAGTGCGGTGCAAAAATATTTACTCCTGCGTCATTAGTAAAGATAATCCCTCATCTTGGACTTACACAATGGTCTTTTGATATTGAAGTCTTGTTTAAACTGAAACAGGCAGGTTTCAAAGTCAGAGAAATACCCACCATATGGGAAGACCAGAAAAACTCAAGACTTAATGTATTAAAGGTTCCATTCCAGATGTTCACCAGCATAGTCCGACTGAGGCTGCTTAATTCCCCATTTAATTTCATTGTCAGAGCATATGATGTGATGCCAGAAGCCTTAAAAATCCACCATCGCTTGTAAAGCGATGGTTAACATCCTCGAATTCAAATTAGAATTAAATCTTCAAGGACAAATTGCGTTTTATAAGGTAAAGTATACTAATATCAATAGCACGATGTGCTACCTTCCCATAAATGACGCGGTTTTCTCCGATTCCAGACATGAGAGGAGAACTATATGAATAAAGATAGTATGAATATAGCATTTGTAGCTTCCCAAGGGGGGCACTCAGGGCAAATACACATTCTATTCACAAAAAAAGTATTGGGAAAATATGGTGCAATCTTTATTACAGAAAACCAGAAAGTAAAATCAGGTTATAAAGTAAAAGAAAAAAGTTTTCTGAAGAAATTCAGAACATATTTTTTTCCAAAGGACCACCTTCAATTATATCCTTGGCGTTATATACAGGAAACTCTCCAATTACGGCGGGTCTTTAAAGAAGAGAAAATTGATTGTATTGTAACTAATGGTGCACAAATCTCTATTCCTGCATGCATCGCTGCGCGCTCTTTGGGAATATACACTGTTTTTATTGATACTGTCATTCGCGTGAAAACACCTAATTGGTCTGCGCGTGCTTGTTACTACCTTTCCCATCTTTTTCTTGTGCAACATCAGAGCATGGCTGCAAAATATGGCAACAAAGCAAAATATGAGGGAGGTATTTTATGATTTTTGTAGCTGTAGGTACACATCCTGAATCTTTTGAACGATTAATAAAGAGAATAGATGAGATTGCTCCGCAAGTGAAGGAAAAAATATTGATTCAAAGAGGTTTTACGAAATATATTCCCAAGAATTGCGAGTCGTTTGAATTCGCTGATTCCCTTGAACCTTACTTCAAGAAAGCTCGTCTAGTGGTTAGTCAGTCTGCAACTTCACTTTTAGAATTTGTTTTATTTAATAAGAAACCTTTAATTACTGTTCCTAGGCAGAAGAAATTCCATGAGCACTTGAATGACCATCAAGTTGAATTTGCTATCTATTTGCAAGAACGAACTGGGATAAAAGCTGTCTTGAACATTGATG
Organism: Candidatus Pacearchaeota archaeon; assembly: GCA_016866975.1. Lineage (GTDB taxonomy): Archaea > Nanobdellota > Nanobdellia > Pacearchaeales > GW2011-AR1 > VGKP01. The sequence goes on along the minus strand of VGKP01000011.1, from coordinate 19,120 downwards.
AACTTACTCCTGAATTACTTAATTCTTACAAGAAAGTCGCGAAAATTGATAAAAGAAACTTTTCTAAATTGCAAGAATATTTCAAAAGATTATTCAATGACATCGCAAAAAGAAGTTAAGGACATTTCGGCAAGAACAAATTATATACTAAGTCTACTAAAACCTAAAAAGGATATGAAAATACTCAATATAGGAATTTCGAATATCCCTGAGATTGAACATGAACTTGAGAATAAAGTGAGCGAAGTTGTGACGCTTGACTATGACAAAAAGAAGTTGTATGAAGCTTCCAAATACCTGAAAAAAACAAGACTTATCGAAGGAGATATACATAAGCCCTTGCCTTTCAAGAGAGAATATTTTGATGCAATAATTATCCTAGAAGTCTTGGAACATGTTGATGATAGAAAAGCATTGTCAATTATTATGCCTCATCTAAAGAAAGGAGGGACTCTCATTGTGTCTGTGCCGAACATGCATCCTCTTCATATAATCAATCCTGTACTTTATTTTGAGCATAAGAGACATTATTCTAATGCGAAGATTACGCGAAGGTTAGAGGAAGCAGGATTGCGTTTAGAGGATTTGAATGTTGTTGAGAATTGGACATTGTTGGCAAATCTTTACTTGCATCTCTTTTTCAAGAATATATTAAGGCAAAAAAGGCCATTTGCGACATTCAAAAAGAGTGCTGAAAGAACTTATGGCCAGAAAAACAGACATGGGCTGGATATTGTAGTGAAAGCAAGAAAGAAATGATTAGGCATACCTGAAGAAATTCTTAATTTTAATGAGTGTGGTGATGCCATAGATCATCGTGATGTACCATAGAAAAGGCGCGTGAAGAAGCCAGAAGGCTTCCCTTCTTTTAATTGCTTGATTGAGAGAAAGAAGAAAAGGAGTAATAAACGAAAGATTGGAGGCGATCATGAGCCAAAACTTGATGTTGCCGCGAAAACCTTTGGGAACCCAACGATACTGCTTCCAACTAACATCGTTGGCGATGAAACGATAGTAGTAAGTTGCTTTCTTTTTTAAGTAGAGGGCCATGCTGGACGAAGTTTGATGGTAGACTCTTCCGTGTAGAGGAACTGCTACTTTCATGAATTGATCCCCCATGGCTGCATAAATATCAACGTCACGCGTGTATCCTCCAATGATTGTGAAGACTGATTTTCGGAAAGCTGCCCCGTTTGCTCCACCAAAGAGTGGAGGGTTGCCTTTGACGGTGTAAGTATAATATGCGTTGTTTTCTAGGGGAAATTGCTGTGAATGCAGAACGACTTGAGATACTAGAGAGTAGGGTACGGCAAAGGGATCTTCAACACCTACGCCATTGATATAGTGAAGGAAAAGAGAATCTCCTGGGCGAGATTGAAGAAGCGATTGTGTAGCCATTATTTTTTTATCCTTGAATGGCTCTAGCATGTTTTCCAGCCAATTAGATTCAACGATTATATTATCATGATCTAAGAAAATGAGAATATCGTGTTTTGCTGCTTTGACACCCATATCTTTACTCATGCCCTTCCCTTCTGATAACTTCTTAGGGTTATGAAGGAGCCTTATATTGTCATACTTTCTCTGAAATCCCTTAATTATATCGAGAGTGCCATCACTTGAACCTCCGTCAACTAATATGACTTCAAACTTTTTCAGTGGATATTTCTGTTTGTAAATACCTTTAAGGCATTCTTCTAGAGTTCTTTCTGCATTTAATATACCTAAAATGTAGCTTACTTTTGGATTGAATTTCATCTAGATACCTATTGAATTTAGTTTTTTCTTGTCTAAATAAATCTTGCACCAAAGCTCTAGTTGAAGAAGAACCCATATTTTATGGTCATTCCTGAAGTGCTGTGGATTATCTGCTATCTTTTTTATCTCCGATTTTGCCAATAGTTTCCTATTGCCCAAGTCCTCAATGTGAGACAAGGAACGGGAAAGAAAGTCCTTCCTAGCGAACCACCTAGACAAAGGAAGAGTGAAACCTTGCTTTTTTCTCCTTAGAACTTCTTTAGGTAGAATCTCCTTGACTGTCTGCCTAAATAGTGCCCTATCATGCTTATATCTTCGGTCCAGCCTCAGAGAAAAATCAATCAGGTTTTTGTCCAAAAATGGTGCTCTTATTTCTAGGGCGTGCGCCATACCTGTTTTATCCGTCTTCATAAGGAGGTCCTCTGGAAGCCAGTGATTCAAGTAATATTGATATGTGCCATTATAAAGAGAGTTCTTATCTTTTAACAAATCATCAAATACTGTCTCATAACGAACATTCTTTGAACATATCGTGTCTTTTTTTTCCTTGGGCTCGAATGGGAGATAAAATAATTTCTTATAGCCCTCTACCATATTTCGGCTCCTAATTATATCTCCTGCCATCAGTATCATCTGTTTGTGAGGATAACTGAACAAACTTGATGCGGGCTTTACCACTGTCTTAGCTACTACTGAGCGAATTGGATGAGGAATGCTGAAAACTTTTCTTACCTTATCCAAGACATTTGGAGGAATATAACCGCCGAATACCTCGTCTCCACCTTCTCCTGAAAGTGCGACCTTTACTTTTCTTCTGACTTCTCTAGACAATACATAAAGAGGGAGAGATGCTGGGTCCGCAAGAGGCTCGTCAAGATGCCATACTACTTGAGGAAGATTTTTAAGAATCTCATCTTGACTAGACATTATTTCATGATGCTTAGTCTGGAATTTATCCGAGACTAGTTTTGCATAATGGGTCTCGTCTGTCTTATCTCCAAAACCTATTGAAAAAGTATTTAGGTCTTTCACGTTTCTCGAGACGTATGAGACAATCGCACTGGAATCAAGACCTCCAGAGAGAAATACCCCTAGAGGCACATCTGACATTAACCTCTCATTTATTACTTGCTCCATCATATCCCTTAATTGATTAGCATCTCCCTTTCCATTAGACTGACTTGGCAGACTATAATATCTTTTAATAGATGCATTTCCAGACTTCCATACAAGATAGTTGCCAGGACGAAGTTTGTTTATTCCTTCAAAAATAGTCTGCTCTCCTGGAGAAAATCTTAATCCTAGATAGTCTGAAAGAGCCTGCATATTTACAGACCTAGCGATATCATGCGTCAATAGGGCCTTTATCTCAGATGCAAAAATTATAGTTTTCCCCATTATGGAATAGTAGAGAGGTTTCTCTCCTATCTGGTCTCTTGCAAGAAGAAGTAATTTTTTCTTTGTATCCCATAAAGCAAAGGCAAACATGCCTTTTAGTTTACTGCAAATATCCAAACCATATTCTTCATAACCATGAATTATGACTTCTGTATCTGAAGTGCTCGCGAACTTGTGGCGCTTTTTTTGCAAGTCTTCCTTCAGAGAGGGAAAATTGTAAATCTCTCCGTTAAATACCACTACAATATCTTTATTTTCATTGAACATTGGCTGATGACCTCGCCTTGAAAGGTCTAAGATACTGAGTCTCCTATGTCCCAAAGAAATACCTTTATCGGTATAATATCCAAAGTCGTCTGGACCTCTGTGAGCTATCTCCTGTGTCATATTCCTTAAAAGCTCTTTATCTTCCCAAGAAAAACCTGTTATTCCACACATAGGAAGAAGATTCCTCGATTATTTATAAAGATTGAGGAAGTTTGCTTATGAATACCTTACTTCGTAGATAAACACGCCGTTGAATTGATTTTTTGGAAATACAAGTTCAAATTCTATAGGTCCTCTTTGAGTTGCCTGCTTTATATCGGCTGCAATAACTTGTCTCTGTTGATTGAAAGCTATAGAAGAATTAAAATAAGGCATTATTATTGCTTGAATGCCATTCTTCTGCATCTGTTGCTGAAATATCCATGGCGGGTGGCCCTCAAAAAGAGATACCATCACATATTTGGGTTTTTTTTCTAAAAGTGCTTGATCAAATTCTTCTTCATTCTTATAAGGTAAGCATACATAAGGACAAGGTGCGAAAATGTGAACTTGTCTTTCTGAATAAGCAGTCATCTGAGTATAAGAAGCACTTACAATGGAATCTGAGGGTGAAGAATTCTCTTTTACCCAAAGACCTGCTTCCTTTACAGGCACATAAGAAGGTAATTTACTCTTGATTAGGTCAGTAGCAAATGGAACTTGCGAGTAGAAATATATACCGAAGAGTAAAAGCAGAAGCACTATCTTGGCCTCTTTCTTATGTATCTTGAATAATGAGAAAAGAGAGAAGATGCCCTGAGCTGCAAAGAAGAAAATAAATGGAGTTATAAGAAATACCCATCTGTCCTCTATCTCTCCCTGGATGTAAAATATATAGAATGCTGCGACTGATGCAAGAACAATCAGTGAGAATATTTTGGGATCCAACCTTTTATCCTTATCTTTCAAGATCAAGTCAAATCTTAATCCTAAATATATGAAAGAGCCTATTACTCCTATCACAAAAAGAATGAAAAAAACCTCCTTGGGAAATAATGTAAAAAAGTCTAATGTCTTCCATCCAAAATCCCTCTCGGCTGTGCCTCCCTCTATACCATAGGATTTGGCGAATTCCAATGGATGACCAAATGAAGAATACTGCCAGATCATAAATGGAATAAGGGCTATTATGAAGGCTAAGGCTGCATACCAATACTCTTTTTTCTTAAAAGCTTCAAGATGGTCTTTCCAGATTGCAAAGATAAAAATTGCCAGCGGCACCAATAGTGCTGAGATCTTAAAGTAAAATCCGAGTGCAGCGCATATACCTCCCAAAACTGCAAATTTGCTCGAGGGATTTTTAAACATCTTCCAAAAGAAAAAAAGAGAAAAAACCTGGAAACTTACTGAAAGAAAATCTGGTTGGAATCTTGCCCCCCAAAATGAATATGACCACATTCCAGCAGATGCCAAAGCAGCAAACAATCCTGTCTTCTTATCAAACAACTCTTTACCTAACAGATATGTAAAGAAAACAAGAGCAGTTGCTGGAACGACTATCAGCAATAACTTTATTATGAATTCGTCAAGCCCCAGCCTAATGAAAAAGGCTGCTGCTAATTGGAACAAGGGGGGCCTTTGAGGATTTAGAGTATAAGGAAGATCAAGGGCCCAGTGCTTGGCTGTAGACATATATTCAGCTTCATCCCACCAAAGTACCTGGCCAGATGCCATTCTAAGGAAATATATGTGAAGGATGAATGCAAATGCTGTTATCAATAACGCCAGTATATTGCTATGATCCCTTAACCATAACTTCACTTTTTTTGTATTCTCCGAATCATCAGGCATATTTTCCTGAAGAAAAGAGGGTTTTTATGTTTTGTTATGCAGCTTATCAACAGCACCCATAACTTCCTCAGCAGAGATGCTCTTTACAAGCTGTTCGTTGTATTCGTTGCTCCTTTCCGGAAAAAATTCCTTTAATAAAGGAGATTCTATTTTTATACTCAATCCGTAGGTTTCGACCTCGGCTGGACTTGTCACAAAAAATAATACTACTGATTTAATTCCCAAACCTAAGGCGACATGAAGAGAAAAACTGTCGCCACATACCAATAAATCACAAAGAGAAACCAAAGATGCAAATTCACGTTTGGTGTTTCTAGGGTCGTTACGATATACCTTAAGCCCTGCATTATGTAAGTGCTCAACTAATAATGCATGCTTATCCACTTCATTGGGCCCCCCAAATAATATTATTTCATATCCTTTTTTATTTGCTATTTGAATAAAATCTTGAACTCTTTCTAAGTGCCATGTTTTTGAAGGCCACCGAGAAGAAGAGCCCATGTGTATTCCTATGATTTTTTTTCCTTTGAGAGTATGAGAATCTGCAAATGATTTTGCATATACTTGATCTTCTTTATTTAGTTTCAATGAACAACGTTCTTTCTTAAAGGGCATTTCTGCAACTTCAAACATCATCTCCTGATATGTCTTCTTGTTTGTCTTTTTGAGATCGTCATCAAACATTGTGTTGAGATAGTATTCTCCGCCTGAATTATATGCTACTGGATAGCCATCGGCATCATAAAATCCATATTTTTTATCTGATTGAATAACTTCAGCAAGTTCAAGTGCTTCCTCATCTACGTCAAAATTATATAATATATCAAAACTTTCATCTTCAATTTCTTGAATGTTCTCTAGAGTTATAACTCTTTTAATATAAGGCAGACCTTCAAGAAGAGTTGATATATCCCCTTTAGTAATCCATGTTATTGTGGCTTTCTTTTCTTCATGTATTGCTTTGGCTAGAGGAAGTGTGCGCAGAACGTCGCCATCTGCGCCTAATTTTATGATACATGCATTCATGATTCTCAAAAAAGAACAGAGTTTTTAATGCTTATGGAACAGTCTTAATCTTCGCAATGATCCCACATAAATTGAAAGAATTTACGATAGCCATCAGCAAGCCGCCTATTTTTCATGACAAATTGCAAAGGCTCTTCATCGAGTTTTCCTGGACCAACACCGACAAAAGTAACAACATGGTCTCCGAAGATATCTATGGAAGTGGGGCTTGAGTATCCCTTTGGAAGAAATTTATAGGGCTTGCCCACAACTTTCAAGATGTCGGGCATTTGCGTCTTTACTTCAAAATCAAAGAGATGCATGTATTTGATGCCCAATCTTTTCCTCTCTCGCTCAAATCCTGGCAGGAAGTGCTGTAATCGCGCATCGAGCCAGAACGCTTTCGCACCGATGAAATACACAGTCTCACGCGTTTTCAAAATGTCGCGCAGGTAATTCTTGAAACCTTCAATTCCCTTGTATAGGTATGCTGCAGTTTCTTCTTCCTTAGATGTAAATTTCTGTTGCATATCTGGCAGAACCTTAGTAATTTTTTCTTCTCTTTCCTTAAGGAGTGCAAGAAGACGGGCAGGCTCAACAGCTCTAAAGCGCTTCTCCCCTCCAACAAAGACTTCTGCCGCAAGGCCTTTCTCCAGCAGCTTCGCCAGCGCATCATAGACATTCCTGCGATGTACTTTTGATTTGAGAGATAGGGACTGCACTGAAGTCTCTCCAGTGGAAAGAAGTGCTTCATACACGCGTGCCTCATTCACGCTCAGACCAATCTCACGCAAGAGTTCTTCATGCATTCACTTTCTCTGTTTCCTTACCTTTTAACTCTTCCTATTTTGGTGGTTTTTGCCACCGCAATAAACTATATAGGCTTCTTAGAGATTCATTACTATGAAAGAACAAAATAAACCAAAAGATTTGGAGACAAGAACAGAGCAAAGCTTCACTTTCAGACCTACCAAGAGGAAGCTTGTACTAGAGTACCAGACTCCAATCTTTTTATATACTTTTGATGTTGAAGCAACTCGTTTTAACGAAGAAAATAAAAAATCGGAGCATTACCGCGCCCAGAGAAAGACCCCTGTGCAAGTCTTCACGAATCTAGAATTGTCTGAACGCCAAGTTTTGCCGAAAAATGTCACATGGTATATTGCGTATGTAGACCATTTCGATGACATCAAGCAAGATGGCAGGTACGATAGATTAAGGGCGAATCCAGATTCTATAGCTATATCTGCAGCTCAAAGCAACGAAAAAAACATCGCCTCTGAAATTGTAACAATGATGCTACAAAAATTTCCTTATCATAACGCGTGTTTGAAAGTGAATATTCACTCAGCAGTAAAAACTTCTTATCAGAAAGACGATTATAAGAATATAGCAGACTCGCTGAAACCTTTGATAATGCAAGTTACAAGAGAATCTATTGAAAAAGGAGGGAAGCAGTTACAATGCAACTCTGCAGTAAACTTCAACTGGTGGGATTAGCTTTCGTACAGGCAATTTCCCTGAATGCTGCTGATTCCAAAAAATCTCCTTTGAGCGCAAACGTAGCAATTACTTTAGGAGATGTATACTGGACACGCCCCGGATTTTTTCCAACGGATAAAGAAGGACCTGTTGTGCAGCCCGAATTTTCTATTTTCTACAACGCAGGTAAGCTCGGCAGATTCTCTGCATATACTTGGCTCAATCAGAATCTTGATTCTGGTTTAAACAAAGAAGGCATGCACGAGCTTGACCTCGGCGTCAGTTACAGCTCGCCCCCTATCATAAAAACAGATACGATGAAAGCAGGCTTATCGCTGCATGGCGCGTGGTGGGAATACGGCATCGCAGGCAAGTTGGGAAAGAGCCACGCTATCATCGAGCCAAGTCTCTGGCTTCAGCAGAAACTGAGCGAGAAAACTTCGCTCGAAGCAAAAGCAAGCATAGTGCAGCTACTCGGACAGCAAGGTAGCGACGGCTCGATGCTTGTCGCTTCTGCCACTTTGCCTTATCAACGCACTGAAAAGCTCTCCCTTGCTCCAACTGTCTCATGGACGTATCTCTCTGGCAAAAATTTCTACAACAGTGACGAAGGCACTGCGCATGTACGTGCAATCCTGCCTTTCACGTATGCATTCAGCAAAAGCATGAGCGCAACGCTCGGCGTCCGCGCGCAGGCAGGCTTCAACGGCAAAGACAACAAGTTCGGCGGTTTTATTCGTTTAGAAAAGAAATTCTGATTAGGAAACCTTATAATCTCTTTTTTATGGTCTTTAGGATGGCTAAAGTATACCTTGCAGGTAAAATATGGACTGAGAGTGAAAAAGAGCAACTGGAAAAGATAGACAAGCTATGCAAGGAACTCGGTTTGGAGACATTCCTACCACATAGAGATGTGGGATTTGCTGAAAACATAAAAGATGCAGATAGAATATTTGAAGGAGATATAACTGAGGGATTCAAAGAAGTAGAACTTGTGATCGCCTCATTAGACGGATTACATGTCGGTGCAGGCACTGCTTGGGAACTTGGATATGCCTATGCGAAGGGAATCCCTGCCATTGGATTGAAGACAGATGAAAGCACTGCAGAAGGATTTGAATATCTATCTTCAATCTTGATTGCGAGCATGCCTATAGTGACATCTTTTAAAGAATTGGAGAATAAAATAAAAGAGATGCTGCTTGTCTGATGAGTCAATTTTCCTTATCCCTATAATTCTTTTTCCCCTTAATATGCAATATATCTTCCAGAGGTATGTTCTTTCTCCTTACCAATTCTATCTGCTCTGCTGGTTCTGGAAAATCAAGCAGCGCAAGCCTGAATCTGCCTTCCCGACTATCTGGTGAGAAAAAATGAGCGAAGACAAATCTCTCCTGCATATCTGTTAAAACTATGTTTGACTCCATATCGTATAGGTCCATTTGCTGAGGCCTGTTCAATCTCCTTGCGATTCTTCCATTTAAGTTTTTCATTTTATCAATTGAAGAGAGCTTACGCCAGTTGCTGTCTATCCAAAATCAAAAGCACTTTGCTGTTCGCGCCATCAAGAATGGTATATTCTTGAGATTTGAATGCAGAGAAAACCTTTGGTTTTCGAGGCATTCAGGAACTGAAAGTTCCTGATGTTCAAGGAACGACCCCATACTTAAGTGGGGAGTTATCAGTCAAGTTCCCTGACATAGGATATAGTAACTATTGTATCTGCCTTATCTTTTTGAATTTCTTCTTATAGGTATATGATATTCGTTAATGTATATTTTTAAAGCTTTCTAAAAACAATTTTTATGTCGACGACAAACTACTCCATTTTTGTACTCTCAGTGATTGCCTGGCCGCGCCACCCATCTTGATAATTTGACTTTTTCCTTAATTCCTTGAATGCTTTGACATATAAATACAATCTGGCAAAATACAACTCTATTGTCCACCAAAACTGCTTTAATGATCTTGGCTGCCGGAGTGCAAAAAATATTCCCCATCTTATTTCGTTCCAGAAAGATTTTGTTCTTGGAAGATCTGGAGCTATCTTATTAAGGTTCTCGTGTGCTTTTATATTCCTAATTTTCTGTGCCAACCAGTCTTTCCAATTGGAAGGATTTTTAACATATACTTCTGCATTTGAGACATATTTTATACCATACCCTTTCTTCCAGAATAAGTAAGGTATTATGCTATCTTCGCTGGTCTCCAATGGGAAATCCATAACCACACTCTTCCTAATAGCAAATAAATATCCTGAACACTCAAAAAATTTTTTCTGTATAGAATAACTTCGCCTTGCCCTATCTATGCCTGAAAATGCTACATGTGCCCAATAACCATATTTTGTATCCAACTGATCCACAGAAACTGGTTTTCCAGTAATGCATCCTACCTTCTCGTCTGCAAATGCTTCCTCTATGGCTGACACTGCACCATCTGATGCATATACATCTCCATCGGTCAAAATGAAAAAATCTTCTGTATTTGTAGAGGCATATTCCTGAAAAAGTAGATTTAAGGCATAGCTTTTTCCTTCTCCTGGATCTAAATAAAACACAAACCTTGGATCTTTTATTCTCTTATTAAGATATTCTTCCACTTCTATGAAAGGATCGACCACTGTCACTCTGATATCTTTCCTGCCCTTTGTCTGCTTAAGAAAAGTCTCTACGGCCCTTAAAGTCGACTTTGGTTCTCTGTATGAGGCAATTATTATATCTATCATGAGATATCTAATGGATAATCCTCTGGTCTTATGAGGATCGCCTTCTCTCCATTTTTCTTCTTGGCGACTATTCTCACCTTCTTTGCTCCTTGCTTGCCAATGTCTGAAATCTCCGTCTCTTCAACAATCATCTCTTCTCCACCTATCTTGATAGAATCACCTTTCTTTACCTCAAATGCCTTTTTCTTAATCATATTTACAGAGGCTGAAAGAAATTTATAAACCTTCTGTACTCTTGTTCTTGATGAAGAAAGAAATAATTGTGCTCTGTTCAGGAGGCATTGATAGTGTTACTGCTGCACACATGATTAAAAGAAGAAATTCTGGTTCAAAAATGACCATCATTTTTTTCAATTACGGGCAAAACCAGCTAAATATTGAGAGGAAATGCGCAAGAAAATGTGCTAGAGATTTATCTGCCGAATGGATTGAGTTCTCAATACCAAGGTTAAAAAATATGTGTATGAAGAGAATATCGACCAAATATAGTGGCCTTAAAAATACTGAGAAAGAAAGCAAGAACTGGTATATCCCATTCAGAAATACGTTATTTATCTCTCAAGCATTATCATTTGCAGAAAGCATATCTATGAGAAATAAATTAAAAAAGATCAACATAGTGACAGGATTTAAATGTGAAGGGAAAGAACCTTATCCCGATACTACGAAAGAATATCTTAAGGTCATTAACCTTCTGGCAAGAACGGCCGCACCAAATCATAAAATAAAAGTAGTGGCTCCCCTTATAGAGTATGATAAAGAAGATATAATAAAACTTGGAAATCGTATGGGGCTAAATTATAGGGATACGTATAGTTGTTATATTGGAAGAAAGAACCACTGCGGTAGATGTTTGGCGTGTAGATTAAGAAAAGCAGGATTTTATTGGGCTGGATTGGAAGACCCTACAAGATATAAGATATAATATATAACTCACTATCAGAAACTATTTAAAATAACTTCTTATGAAATTTTTATGCCTGAGAAACTTAATTGGAAAAAATGGAAGATTGATCCTCATCTGATGAACAGGATACAATGGGATGAGAATGAATTTAACTCTGTCAAAGAAGTCTTCATGTCTGACTGGTTTGGAGAAGGTGAATCTAATAAGTTATTTGAGAAGAAAATCATTGAATTTACTGGAGTAAAATATGCTACGTTGACCAATAGCGGTTCATCTGCAGTCTTAGTAGCTTTGAAAACTATGATTCATGAAGGCAGACTCAAGCCTGGAGACTTAGTAATTCATCCAATAAGCACTTTTGCAACAAGCGTATCATCAAGTATAGACCTAGGCCTTGTGCCCGTATTCATAGAGACTAAACAAAATACTTATGCCGCGGATCCCGAACAGGTTGAAAAAGCCATTCAAAAATATCCTGAAATAAAAGGCATGGTCTTGCCCCATATACTTGGAAATATAGCTGATATCGAGAGGATTGTAAAGGCACTCAATGGGAGAGTTTTGATTGAAGACTCGTGCGACTCTCTTGGAGGATATTTCAATGGAAAACATACTGGTTCAATGGCAGATATTGCCGTGTTCAGCTTCTATGGTTCACATCACATTTCTGCCGGAGGCGGAGGCGGAGCAGTAATCACCAATAACTCTCAATATGCAGATACTGCGAGAAGCATCATTTTCTGGGGGAGAGACTTTTCAAAGGGAAACGCTTTCTTAAACAGGTATAAATATAAGACTCTTGGAACAAACAGCCAGATGCCAGCCATCCAAGCAGCATTTGGTCTTGCCCAGATGGATAGATTGCCTGGTTATCTAAAAGCAAGAGAATTGCAATTTAGAGAGATGGATATATTGTTCAAGAACTATGATTATTTCAAATTGCCTGTGACACATGAAAAGTCGCAACCGAGTTGGTTTGGATATCCATTGATCGTAAAGCAAAGCTCACCATTCAATAGAGATCAATTTGTTGAATACCTCGTTGAAAACGGAGTTGAAATAAGGCCAATAATGTGCGGGAACATATTAGTACAGCCGCCATTCAAGAACTCCAGGCACATCACATTGCAAGATTCTTATCCTATTGCTGATGAAATAGAGAGAGCAGGAATGTTTATTCCTTGCTGGGGGATGCCTGAAGACCAGAAGAGATATTATTACAAGATAATAAGAGATTTCCTGGATAAGCATAAAAGATAAATATTTTTAGTATCTTTTTGATAACTCTACAGCTTTAGAGCGATACTCATCAGCTGAACCGCTGAAACAGCTAATCTCTTTAACCAAATTATCTAATTCCTGGCATTGCTCGCCCCTAGACCTAATCCAAAGTTTATCCAAAACACTTAGATATTGTACTACTGTAGAGAATCTGTTTTGCCATTCTCTCGGATTCTGCATGATTTCTTCTTGCAGAGGTCTAGACGCCAGAGTCACCTCATCATAGTGTGCTGGAGTCCACTGATGGTAGCCCAGATTTATCTTTCCTGCTCCCCTCATCTGCTCTGGAGCCTCATATCTAAGAATGTTATCAGTCTGGATTGATTCAAGACCTATGCCATTTTGTGCCATGAGGGCCAAGATTACTTTTGAATGAGGATAATTTGAGCGCACCCCTAAGAACTCTCCTCCCTTATAATCTGAGAGCAGCCTCTCCACTCTATCTGAAGGGATCAGATAACCGGTAGACAGCAAGTCAACAAATGCCGAGCCTACTTGCAATTCACGATTATAAAATGAGTGAACCAGGCCCTCTGTCAAAACTAAAGATGAAAGATGAGTATTTATGGCGCTAGGCGATCTTGCCAATGCCACAATCTTGCCATTTTTAGCTATTCTTAAGGCTGTATTCAATGACTCTGAGAACTCTCTGGGGTAGTAATTTGCTCCCACTGTGATTCTGTCAGAATCCATATACAAGATAAATGGTTTGCCGCTCCTTGCTGCTCTCAAGAAAACTTCATAATGATTTGCTTCAATCTTGTCTTTTGTATCAAAATTTGGAAATTGATCTCTTAGTCCTGAGTCTGTCCTGACATTAAATTTTTTACTGAGAAGGTTGTAAAAATCTTCTTTTCTAAGACCTTGAGTACGCGTGGTCTCAGTCATAGCAATATGCCAATCAAACCCTGCATCTTTCAAGATAGGTGCAATGCGACTTATGCCTTCAAGTAGAGATTGATCAGGCTCGTGCATAGTGGAAGCTACTGCAACCTCCTTTGCAAACCCATTGAGCCAGTTTAAAGAATCTTCAATATTCTGCATAATTCCTGTATCTGGAATATACTTTTAAATATATCTGTAGCCTGCTAAATGTTTAAAAGTATAATAATACTCGATTTTTCATGCAGATAAGAAAGACTTCTTTACATGGAGTTCTTGAGATAATACCTGAAATATATGAAGATGTAAGAGGAAATTTTTTTGAGAACTATAATGAAATGAAGATGCAAGAAGCTGGGATATCTGGGCATTTCCCACTTGAATTCCAGTCAACTTCAAAAAAGGGAGTAATTAGAGGGATGCATTTTCAGAAGAAACCTTTTGCACAATGCAAGCTGGTAAGAGTTGTAAATGGTAAAGTCCTGGATGTTGTTGTAGATATAAGAAAAAACTCTCCGACATATGGGAAATGGATTTCTGTGCTTCTGAGTGCTGATAACAAGGTAATGCTTTGGATTCCTGAAGGATTTGCGCACGGATTCTTGGCATTGGAAGATAATACGTTGATGCTGTATAAATTGACAAATCACTATGATTCTGCTTCGCTTTCGGGGATTCTTTGGAATGACCCTGCTCTTGCTATTGATTGGCAACTGGAGAAGCATGGTATCGAGAAGGTTATTGTTTCGGAAAAAGATAAAAAACTTTCCCTCCTTCGGGATGTTGGAGCATTATTCTGATGAAAACTATCTTGATTACAGGAGGCGCAGGCTATGCAGGATTTACTGTCACAGAAATGCTTGCGCAGCATTATCCTGATTCTCGGATTCTTGTCTATGATCGGAATCAGAAGGGATGTATTGAACTAGTTTCATTACTGAAAAATAAATTTCAGAATGTTGATTTTGTTTTGCCGGAAAAATCAGATATTCGTGATGTGATGCATATCCAGGGCGTTCTTGCAGAATATAAGCCTGAAGCGATTGTGCATCTCGCTGCAAAAGTGACGGATTTTGCTAAAAATAAGGTTGGAAAAGATGAGGAGTGCACCTCGACGAATTATGTTGCTACTGCCAACCTGGCCCGCTTAGCTAAGGATGCCGGCGTCAAGACGTTCATTCATCAGTCGACCATTGGCATTTACGAACCCGGTGGAGATTTGAAAGAAGATGCTCCTATGAATCCTGTTTCGGCTTATATGAAATCAAAGTTCCTTGGAGAAGAGAGCGTTTTGCAATTTAATGACGAAAAATTTAATGTCATTGTTCTGCGACCCGCCACGATTGCGGGTTATAACCTTCATTTCAAATATGAAAATATTTTCAATATTGTGTGTGTGCGCTCGGTCTTTAAAGTTCCTTTCACACTTTTTGAAAGTGCACTGGAAAATCCGAAGACTTTTCTTGATGTGCGCGACAATGCGCGCGCAGTGGTTTTTGCCATTGAGCATGCTGAACAGATGAAGGGGCAAGCGTATAATGTGACTTCTTTTAATGCTACCCTCAATCAGATTTTGACTTTGATTAAAAAAGAGCTGGGAGAAGAGTTTGCATATACCATACTTCCGGAACAAACCAAGAATAGGCAAGTATACACTATTAATTCCGATAAGATAAAAACACTTGGATTTAAGCCCGAAGGAAAAATTGAAGAGATTGTTAAAGAGACAATTATAAAACTGAAAAAAGTCAGGGAATTGTATTCTTCACTATTCTAGAAAAGCGTGTTGTTCTGCTTCGTTCGCTTTTCCTTGGCGATGCTGATAAGATAATTCCGGTATTCACAATCCGGTGTGCTTTGAATGGTCTCTTCCAGTTCTCGAGCAGTGATAAACTCCTTTCTTAGGGCTGCCTCTTCAGGGCATCCGACTTTAATGCCTTGGCGGCTTTCGATTTTTTCAATAAAAATAGATGCTTCCTGGAGGCTGCTGCTCGTGCCGACGTCAAGCCATGCGATCCCCCTATCAAGTTTCATCACCTTAAGATTGTTTTTCTGCAAATATCTTTTGTTAACATCCGTAATCTCAAGTTCTCCTCTTGGAGAAGGCTGAAGATTTTTTGCCACATCCACTATGCCTCCATCATATAAATAGATACCTGGGATGGCATAGTTGCTTTTGGGCTCTTTAGGCTTTTCCACAATAGAAAGAGGGTTACCTAGCTCATCAAATTCAACAACTCCGAAACGCCATGGATCCTTGACTTGATAGCCAAAGATCATAGCCCCTTCCTTAAACTCTTCTGCTGCTTTCGCAAAGGTATCTGAACCGTAAAAGACATTATCTCCTAAGATGAGTGCAACATTATCCTTTCCTATAAACTCTTCCGCGATAATAAACGCTTGCGCAATTCCCTCGGGCCTTGGCTGCTCCTTATATATGATATGAAGGCCGAACCGTTTTCCATCTCCAAGAAGGTCTCTGAACTTAGGAATGTCCTTGGGTGTTGAAATGATACAGATGTCATTAATCCCCATCTCAATAAGTGTTGTGAGGGGATAATAAATCACAGGCTTATCATAAATTGATTGCAGTTGCTTGCTCATGACTAATGAGAGGGGATAAAGACGCGATCCTGCCCCTCCCGCCAGAATAATTCCTTTCATCTTTTTCTTGAGAGGCATCCACCATTGAGGATTATCCTTGTACCAGTTTATTGTTTGAAGCAATGCCTCCTCAAATTTAAACCTGGGTTGCCATCCAAGAGACTTGATCTTGCTACTATCCAAAGAATACCTTAAATCATGGCCCGGTCTGTCTGCTACATATTCTATCATCTCACCACCTAGACCAGTGCCATTCAAGATAGCTCGAGTCAGGTCCATATTATTTATCTCGTTGCCTCCACCTATATTGTATATCTCTCCTACGTTTCCTTTATGAATGACAAAGTCTAAAGCCTCGCAATTATCCAAGACAAATATCCAATCCCTTATATTCTTGCCAGTGCCATACACTGGGACTCTTTTACCTTGGATCAAGTTAGTTATAAAAAGAGGAATTATTTTCTCAGGAAACTGATAAGGTCCAAAGTTATTAGAAGAACGTGTTATTATTATCGGCTGTTTGTGTGTCTTAACATTACTCAAACAAAACATCTCTGCCGCGGCCTTTGATGCGCTATAAGGTGAAGAAGGATAAAAAGAGTCTCCTTCTTTAGATGATGGCTGATCAAATGTTAGAGAACCATATACTTCATCTGTAGATATCTGAACAAAAAGCAATGCTTTCTTTTTTCTGGCAGCTTCAAGAATAATGAAGGTACCTTCAGTATTGCTCTTAAGGAACCTATCTCCTGCACTGATTGATCTGTCTACATGAGATTCGGCTGCGAAGTTGACTACAACTGTGTTCTCATCTATCAGCCTTTCCATCAACTCTCTGTCATCTATCTTTGCATGGAAGAACTTATAATTTGGCTTGCCCTCCACATCCTTAAGGTTATTAAGATTGCCTGAATATGTGAGAGCATCGACATTGACAAATTGATACCCTGGGTACTTCTGGACCATCATCTTTAAGAAATTACTCCCTATGAATCCTGCCCCTCCAGTCACTAGAATCTTCTTTATATGACTCCCACGATATTCCATTAAAAAGATGGTTTTTAGAAAGTTTATAAATATAATGATAGATTAGTACATGCCTTGAGAAACTATTTAAATTATCATAATCTGACTTAAAAATGAAAAGCTATGGGGTCTCTATTGTTTTGCCATTGTTCAAACCAGACCAAAAGGTTCTAAATAAAGTCATTGATTCTTTGAAAAAGCAGCAATATAAAGGTAAAGTAGAAATCATTCAAATAAATGAAAATGCAGGATTCTCTCATCAGATGAACCTCGGAATAAAAAAATCAAAATATCCTATAGTCGTAATGCTTCCACAAGATTGCGTTCCTTCCACAAAGAACTGGTTATCTAACCTGATAGAGCCATTTAAGGATAAAGAAGTTGTTGCAAGTGTCTCAAAAGTACAACTGCCTGAAGAGTTATGGCAGCCAATGAGTATATTTGCCAAGGCCCTTATCTTGAAAGAGAGAGGAACGATAACTTCCTTATTGGATGGAAAAGGTGGAGCCTATAGAAAAAGTGTAATGGAAAAGATAGGATTATTTGATGAGAAAACATTTAAAACTGCGGGGGAAGACTTTGACACCTATATTAAATTGAAAAAGATTGGTAAAATTGCCTATCCTGATGCTAAAGTTTTGCATCTACATCCAACAGCATTTGTCAAGAGAATAAGAAAAGATTACCAATATGCAAATGGATATGGTGCATTGGTAAGAATTTACTGGAATGATATGCCTCATTGGTATATCGGATTGTTTAAAGCCATTCCTGTCATGGGAATAATAGCTTTTGGTTTAACATATCCTTTCAGAAAGGGCATATCTTTACTGGTACCATTCTTATTTACTATTCCATTCAGCCACATATTCTATATATATGGCTTTTGGAAAGGTTTTTTAATGAAAAGACAGACCGTCTAATATGAGTCACATTTCTATCTCTGAAATATCAGTCATAATACCTACATACAACCGTGCCAATGACTTAAAAACTACCCTTGAATATATCTTGCCATTCTCAAAGAAGCTCTGCCAGATAATAATAGTAGACCAAAGCACAAATAAGGATACGAAGAAAGTCGTGGATATCCTCTCTAGAAAATCAAAGAATATTCGTTATATTTTCTCAAAAATACCTTCAATAACAATAGCTAGGAACAAGGGAATTGAAAAACTATCGGATAAATCAAGGCTGGCATGTTTCATAGATGATGATGTGTCTATAGATGAAAATTATTTCAATGAGATACTTAATGTCTTCAATGCAAACCCTGACGCAAAGGCTGTAGCAGGATATGTGCCATCTCCTGAATTGAGGAGTATGCCTTTCATGGAGAGATTGTTAAGAAAGATCTTTTTTATAAGTTATGGGGAGAAGAACAGGGCGAGAATCATTTCGACTTATGGAAATACATACCCTTCATCCCTGTCTAAGACTATAAAAGCCCAATGGCTCCCCGGAGTAAATATGGTATATAAGACGGAAGTATTCAGAGAGCAACTTTTTGATGATAAGTTATTAGGATATACTGTAGCTGAAGATATTGACTTCTCTTATAGGCTTTACAAGAAATACCCAGGATCGTTATTTATAACACCTTATGCGAAACTGGTGCATAGAGTCTCGAAGACTGAAAGAGCCCCTACTCCTAAGATAAGCTATATCAATCAGGTAGATCACTTCTACTTTCAAGCAAAAAATATGAATTCTCTAAGGCAGAAATCCGTATTCATATGGTCTCTATTTGGGATTATATTATTGCGCGCAGCCAAGATGGCCCTCACAAGGAAAAAGGAAGACTTGTTGAAATTTAGATATTTCGTCCTATCTCTAAAGTATTGTATCAGGGAGCATGATAAAATAAGGAGAGGTTTTGTCAGAGATTTCCTAAAAGAACAGATTTAATTATAAAAACATATAGAATTTCCTGTAACGCAATACTTATAAGG